>CAVKVO010000020.1:0-18271 GCA_963659575.1 Prevotella sp. CAG:1031 | reverse complement strand
ACATCTCAAAAATATAAGCCGAAATCGTACCAATTTATTCTTTAACCGTCACTTAGTACACGAATGCCTTGAAGTTCTTCAGACTTCCAGGTGCACCCTGTTCCATACGAGGCAGATATTCTATTGCGCCAACGGTGTATTCGGCTCCGAGGTCTATCACAATCATGTGAGGGAAGCTGGAGTTTTTCTCCGTCTGCCAATAGGTTGACTCCTGCAAGTCGAACGCCTTGTCGCCCGTATGGTTGCCGTTTTCGTTCTCAGAGTCGGCGTACTTCACGCTCCACTGCTCTCTGCTTATGCGCTTGCCTTGCGGGTCGTCGAGGTAGAGTTCGGCTATAGCGAGCGGTTCGGAGCCGTGTACGTCCAGGCACTGGAGCGCAAGATAGCGTCCTTTGGCCGGAGCGTTGAACTTCAATGTCTGCCATCCGTTGCCCGAAGCCATTGCGCTGGCCAGTACAGGTGTGGCGGAATTGAGATCGGGCTTGTCGCCAATGTTGTTGTGCTTGTTGCTCTTTTCAAGTTGAAGCTTGTTGAGTTCAGGTTTGTTCTGTCCCCAAACGATGGTTTGTTTGGGTCCTACAACATCGAGAACAACCACTTCGTTGACACCCTTCTTGAGCCATACACCGGGGCAATACAGAGTCTGCTGCGGGCCAATGCTCCATATACGTCCCAAGGGATGACCGTTCACGTAGACCTGACCCTTGCCCCAAGTCTCGAAGTCGAGGAAGGTGTCGCCGACTTTCTTCAACTTGAATGTGCCGCGATAGTAGCCTGCACCGCCGTTGCCAACAGTCTTAGTCGTGGCTTTAGCAAGAGCCTTTTGCGCAGTGGCGTAGTCGTCGGGTATCAGGGATATGTTCCAGTTGTGCAAATCATACGTTACGGAGTGGCCGTCGCACTCGGTTTCAATGGAAACCTTGTCGGTTATGCCCTTGAAATCCTTGATGGCACGTCCGAAATTGATGCGCCCCATGGCCTCAACGAGTATCGAGAGCTTTGCTCCGCGCTTCACTGCGGGCAATGTTACCGACTTTTCGTTCTTCACACGGTCAATCTTTCCGATGTATTTGCCGTCAACAAACACTTGGGCAAAGTCGTGAGCATCGCTTACAACGAGCAGACTCTGCTTGTCGATGGCGGGCAGAGTGGTTTCGTAAACGGCGCTTCCCCATCCCATATCCATATCTTCGAAGGTTTTCAGGTCGCGGCCAGTAAACGTGTTGCTTATGCCGTTGCTCAACGGAGCATACTCGGTCATGGAGAACTTGTCAACCTCTATCGTGGGTAAAGGCGAATTGGGAACCTGCGGAAGCTTAGCGTCGGAATACTTCTCCAACGTCTTCCGCAGCAGCCAATACTTCTCCGTAGGCTGACCGTATTCGTTGATTGGAGCGTCGTAGTCATATGATGTCACATCGGGGGCGAAGCCTGGAGAGTTGGCACCTGCCCAATGGCCGAAGCTTGTGCCGCCGTGAGTCATGTAGAGGGAGAACGATATGCCTTTGGAAAGCATCTCGTCGATGCCGTCTACCATATCCTTTGCCGGACGCGTTTCGTGACGTGCGCCCCATTTGTCAAACCATCCGCTCCAAAACTCGGAACACATCAGCGGTGTGTTTGGGCGAACCTCACGCAAGCGGCTGAACTGTTTGTCGATGTCTGCGCCTGTTCCGAAGTTCATCGTCCACACAAGGTCGGGCAAAGCGTTGCGTTCAAAATTGGAATTCCAGTCGCATTGGAACAGGGCAAGCTGGTTTTCAGCCTTTCCGGTTGTAGCTTTTCCCGAAGAAGTGTTCCAGTATTTGCGCAAGGAGTCACGTATCTGACCAACGTAATCCTTGTTTGTGCCATAGCTTCCGTATTCGTTTTCCACCTGAACCATTATTATCGGTCCACCATTCTGTATGGTAAGAGGGGCAAGTTGCTCGGCCACTTTCTTTTCAAACAGGTCGACACGCTCCATGAAGTACGGATCCGGTTCGCGCAATCGAATGTCTTTCTTCTTCAGAAGCCACCACGGCAGACCTCCCATTTCCCATTCCGCACACACGTAAGGGCCGGGACGCACGATGACATACATTCCGTTTTTCTGTGCAAGACGGCAAAATTCAGCCACATCGTTCTGGCCTGTGAAGTCAAACTGGTTCTCCTTTTGTTCATGAATGTTCCAGAAAACATATAAACACACGGTGTTCATGCCGAGAGCCTTGCACATCTTTATTCTGTGGTCCCAATACTGACGGGGTATGCGTGGGTAATGGAGTTCCGCTGCCTTCACCACAAAAGGTTTGCCGTTGAGCAAGAAAGTCTTGTCGCCTACGGTAAACGAACCGTTGTTCCGGGATGCAGCGGATGCCGGCAACGGCGATAGGGCAAGTGCAGCTGCGGCCGCAATGCCAATCAAAAGCTTTTTCGTATTTTTCATATCATATAGGTTTGTAGTTACTTACGGTAGACAAAGGTACACATTACCTTATTATATTACGAACAAACATCATTATTTGTTGTATCTTTTCCGTTATTATCAGAGTCAAAACTCTCGGTATTGTCGTTATTTGTGACGCCTTCCGGCCTTATGTTCTTGTCCACATAGTCCTTGACAAGCATGCCGAACTCCTTCTTGAAGCACTGCGAGAAATAGCGCGGAGTGGCGAATCCCACACGGTAGGCCAGTTCATTTATGCGTATGTCAGGCTCGTTCTGCAATATTTTGCAAGCCTGTTTCAGACGTATACTCGTTATGAAACCGGTTATATTCTTGCCGGTCATGGCGCGGAGCTTGTTGTAGAGCGAACTGCTACTGACGCAAAGGTCAGCCGCAAGTTGCTCGCGACCGTAGTCGCTGTCGGCCAGATTCTCCTTGATTTTGGCTATGACGCTTTCGATAAACAGTTTGTCGGGACTGCTGTAATGCTGCTCTTCCACCACGAAATCCGTCTGCGCTTCAAACCTGCGGCGTATGCGTTCGCGGTTGGCGATGATGCTGTCTATGCGCACAAGCAGGTCGCCCACGGCAAACGGTTTGGCTATATAGTCGTCGGCACCTGCCCGATAACCTTGGTTGCGGTATTCGTTCTGCACCTTGGCCGTAAGCATTATCACCGGAAGATGCGAGTATTCAGCACTTCCCTTTATCCATTGCGTCAGCTCAATGCCGTCCATGACAGGCATCATCACGTCGGTCACTACCACGTCGAGTGCGGTCTTTTCGATAATCCGCTGCGCCTTTTCGCCGTTAGTTGCTGTCTTCACCTTGAAGTGTTGCGCAAGCAGATTCTCCATGAGCCTCAACAGTTCCACGTTGTCCTCCACCAGCAATACCGAATATTCCTTTTCGTGGTCATCGTCTGTGGTCGTTTCTTTGTCCGACAACGCCTCTGAATGTTCCTGCAAGGGTGTGGTATCGTTCGGATACAAACCGTTTTTACCTCCAAACAAGTCCATTCCCGAACACTGTACAGCCGATTTCGGAGCTTCGTCAATCTCGTCTGCGGAATAGGAGTCGCGGTTTATTGGGAAGGTTATGGTGAATGTAGTGCCGATGCCTTCAGTACTTTCGCATCTTATCTTGCCGTGGTGCAGTCGTGTGAGGTCGCGCACGAGAGACAGACCGATGCCTGTGCCACCTACATTCATCCTGCGGTAGTCGCCATCGAGGAATCTGTCGTAGAGGTGGCGCTGCTTTTCGGCAGAAATGCCAATGCCGTTGTCCGCCACTTGCAGTTCCGCCACGTCGCCACTGATGCGGATAGAGAAACGCACCGTACCGTTTTCCTTGGAATACTTGGCGGCATTGCTCAGCAGATTGTATATTATCTTCTCCAGTTTGTCGCTGTCAAACCATGCTTTCATACCCATGCAGTCTATAGTCTGCGTCAGTTCCAAACCGCGCTGGTTGAAGATTGGTGTCAGATTTTGCACCGTTTCCTGGCAAAACTCCCCGAGCAATGCCTCGCTCACCTTCAGCTTGAGTTTGCCGGCCTGTGCCTTTCTCACCTCAAGTATCTGCCGAAGCATGTGAGTAAGGCGGTTGATGTTGTTGTGAATGATTGCCACATGACCGCTGGCTGCCGGGTTTTCACGCCCGATACTGTCCGCAGACACCGATATTACGGTGAGCGGTGTGAGCAACTCGTGGGCAATGTTGGTGAAAACCACCGCCATCTGCAAGCGGTTCTTGGTGCGCAGATGCCTCTGATACCACAGTGCGGCAAAAAAGACGCACGCCACGGCCAGCAACAGATAAACTATGTATGCCAATGTTGAAGCGTACCACGGCGGCAACACACGTATGGAGAGCGAATAGGGCATCTCTGTCCATCGGCCGTCACTGTCGGCAGCTTTGATGTGCAGTGTGTATCGTCCCGAAGGCATATTTTCAAACGAAGCCTGGCGGACTGTGGCGTCGACATAGTGCCATTCGGCGTCGTAACCCTCAAGAAAGTAAGCGTATTTGCACTGTTGAGTGTTGGTATAGGCCAAAAGAGCGAACTCCACCGAGAACTTGTTGACCGCCGCAGGTATGGTTATCTCCCTCAAATATGGCGGTGTGTAGCGTCCGAGCTTGACCCGTTCCGCTGAATCAAGCTCCGCATAGCGGTGTCCGTCTATTATAAGGTCGGTCACAACCACACCGCTTCTTGCCACTTGGCGAGCCTTGCCGATGGCTTCGGTGTTTATACCTATTATATTGCCGCCCGATCCGAAGTACAGTTCGTTTCCTGTACGCAGACTGGACATTGGCAGAAACGCGATGTTGCCCAGACCGTTCTCGCTGGTGTATGTGGAGTAACCGATCTGTCCGTTCGGCTCTTGCGACAGACATACGAGGGCGTTTTCCGTGGTAATCCACAGTCGCCGAGACTTGTCTTCCTGTATGGAAAACACGCGGTCGAGTCCCCAATGCAGACTGTTGCTGAAGTTGTCGAAGCGGTCGTCGTTGCGGTCAAGGAGAAACAAACCGCCGCTGTTGGATATTGCCCATACGTCACCGCTTGAGTCTTCCATGCACTGTATGGCATCGCTGACTGGAAATTTGCCGTTCTGCGGATTGTAGTATCGGCATAGTGTCTCCTTTGGAAGCATCAGGTTTCCGCTCAGACGCAAGATTCCCTTGTTTTCTGTTGCCACCCATACGTTGCCGCTACGGTCTTCACTTATTTCGCATACGTCCAAGTCGGTGTCGAGCGTGCGGCTCTCACCCGTAGGAAAAAGGAATGTGAGGTGATGGCGTTCACCTATGGCCATCGTTCCGTTGCGCAACCGGCACAAAGCTTTCACATAGTCGTCCTTGACATACTGGCAGTTGGAGCAGTTCTTCAGTTCCGCCTTGCCGTGGCTTAACGCTATGATGCCGTGGCCGTTGCTTGCCAACCACAACTCGCCGGGCTTCCGTTCCGTTATGCACGATACGTGTGTGTGGGCTATGTTGTATGGCAGTGAAGCCAAAGCCTTGGTGGTTTCGTTCTCCACAGTACGCTGCGCGATGCGGTCATACAGGACAACACCGAACGGCGCCATTGACAACCAAAAGCGGTTGCCGTCGGCAGTGTACATGGAATGAATTCTGCGATAGGATAGTTTGCCGTCCAAAACGGGCAACACAGTGAACGGTGACGGTCGCGTATCGATGCGGAACAGACCGTTGTTCAGTGTAAGGACCCAGATGTTTCCACTGCCGTCTGTGACTATATCCACAGCATTAGTCAGCTTTGCGCCACTGTCGTCAGCAATCTTGTCGTACAGAACGAACCCTTTGCTAAGATTGTTTGCATCGATTATGCCCACGCCGTTGCGCGAACAGCTCCAAACGGTGTTGGCCACAGGGTCGTATATGAGTTTGTAGCTTGTGGAATGTGTCTTGTCGCCTTTGTATAAGTTCACAAGTCCCGGATTGTTGGGCGTGTCCGGATGAGTCAGACACTTCACTCCGTCGCCCCAAGTGCTCACCCACAATCGTCCACGAGGGTCGAACATGAGTTGATAGGTGGCCTCCATCTCTGAACCGCCGCCTATGCTGAAACTGTGCATTAGGCGCTTTTTCCTGTCGTAGCGGTATATCTTGTTCGACCACGAACCGATGTATATATCTCCGTTCTTCGCTTCTGCAAACGATTTGGCGCGGATAGTCTCCAACTGGCGACGTTTTCCGTCAGAACCGATGACCACGGTGTTGTCTGCATCAAGATAAGTAAACGTGCGTTTGTCTGTGTTGCAGCACACCACACCGCCGTCAGTACCAATCCATAGCGTACCGTCGTTTGACACAAAGAGAGTGTAAATCTCCCTTTGCGACGGCTTTTTCAGATGATATGTGGTGAATTTGCCAGCCTTTCTGTCCATGCACACCAGTCCGTTGCGTGTGCCTATCCAAAGGCGGTCGCCCTTGTCTTCAGCCAAAGAGAGCACTGAATTGTTGGGGAGCAGTCCCGGCGACATGGCATCGCTGCGGTAGGTGACAAAGCGGTAGCCGTCGTATGACTTCACGCCCGAATTGGTTCCGAGCCAAAGCATACCGTGTTTGTCTATGAGCAGACAGTTTTGCTCCACAGTAGCAGGTAGATACGCCACATTAACAAGACGCATGGCTGAAGTCCGGTGCAACGGTTCTGCCGCAAAAGCAGTACGCGAAGCTATGGACAAAGCCACGGTCAATATAATAAGGTATATATGGCGCATCACACCCGTAGGCATTATCTACTCTGTTGTTATTACGGTTGAGACATAGAGTCTAGCCTATATTTGCCGCTTCTACTCCACGTAGTCCAACTTTACCACTACCACTCTGATGTTCTGGTCTTCCTTGTCTGTCTTCACTTTTGCTATGTGCCAGTCGCTCGGGAAGAAGAGGAAGAAGCGGTCTGGACGCGAATCTATGAACTTTGCCAGCTCTTTCACATAGTTGTAGTGCATTACGTCGGGACGATACTTGGACGACTGCGTGCTCGAAGCGTGTTCGATGATTCCGAAACGTTCCGTTCCCTTCACTACAAACTGAAAATCTATATGGTGATAGTGGCTCTCGCTGCGCTGTTTTTCCAACGGTTCATTGTGGCTGTCCTCTACACTTGCCGTCAGTGTAGAACCGGGTATCGGGTGCTTTCCTTTTTCCAAAGCGAGCAAATCAGTTTCCGAAAGCCACTTGAAAAGAGCTTTCCACTGCTCCGGATTCTTCTGATATTGGGTATAAAACTCCACTGCGTTGACACTCTTGTCGGGAGATGCACCCTTGAAACCCTGTCGCCATTCGCCTTTTTTTAGCCACTTTTTGGCTTCGGACTTCAGTTTTGACGAAGTGCATACCTTGGTATAGTAGCCTGAACGGGTTGTCAGAACGTTCGATGTGGACTGTGCCTCTGCCGCAACGGGCATGAAACTCGCCGCAACTGCCAAGCATAAGGTAGAAAGAATGTTAGTTTTCATAGTAAAAATATTTTGGTTTTTAGATGGTAATTTCAGAGGTGGTTCTATCTGTTCTTGTTTCTCATAAACCAGCCGTGGCCATAGAATACATACATGGCCAAACCTATGAGAGCCATCGCTGTGGCTGATATGAGCACTGGTTGCTGTGCTCCGGCAAATATGGAGAAGCCGACAGTGAGTCCCACGCCGACACCTGTTTCCCATCCCAATAGGAATGTGCTCTGCGAAGTGCCGCGCTGACAGTGGCGACTGAGTTTGATGAAGAACAAGAGGAAGCGCGATGCGCATATTCCCACGCCCATTCCGAACAGCAGTGGGGCAAAGTATTCGTCACTGTTGGCCACGTCTATCTGCATTGCCAACAATCCGGCTACCATGAGTATGCCTCCCGACACAATTTCGCTCTTGAGTTCTGCTCCTCTGAAGGCAAAGCGTTGTGCCAACAATGCCAACAGAAAACCTCCCATGAGCATTCCAAAGAAGTTGACTGACAGGGATGTACTGAATAAGAGACCGACAGAAGCGGACATGATTGCCAAGTTGATGAAGAGAACAACGCCATCGAACAGGAAGAAGCGGTCGCTGCTGACAAGACGAACATCGTCGCTGGGAGAGCGGAAAGGGAATTTCACAAGTCTGACGAGCACGGCAGACAATACAGCGCAGCCCACTGACAGAAGCAAAGCGCCTTCCGTACCGCAGAAAGTAGCAACAAGGAGTCCTGCGACTGGGCCGAGCGAAACGGCGAAACGACCGAACCAAGCCGCACTGTGATTGGCTTCGGTACGGGCAAACGATTCGCAGGTGTCAATGATGAGCGTGCTCACCAGCACCATCTTGGACAGTCCGTACAATGCGCCTTGTACAAACCGAATGGCGATTATGCTTTCGGGGGATAAAAACCGTGAGTTGCAGCCGTCGTAATACATGAGTAATGAGCACGCGGCCACTCCCAAGACGGCAAGGATGCACACTCTGTTGCGGCGGAAACGCTGCACAAGGTATGAGCAAAAGCAGCCCAAGGCAAACATTCCCAAGGCAAACGCTCCGAAACTCAGTCCGACACTGATATCAGAACAATCCCCTCGCTCAGCTATCCAAGTGGGGAATATGGGCACAAGGCCATAGACGGACATGGATAGCAGAAGATTGGCAATAGCCATCTTCCAGAAATCCTTATGCCACAGCCTTATATGTACGTTTGTGTCCTGTGTTTTCATAGTGTCGGTTTGGGTTGTTTGATGCCCGTTTTAGTAAGATTCGCTTTCGTTAGGGAAGTCACCGGATTTCACATCACCCACATAGTTACCGATGGCATCGGTCATCACTGTGGCCAAGTCGGCGTAGCGGCGGAGAAAACGAGGGCTGAATCC
Organism: Prevotella sp. CAG:1031; assembly: GCA_963659575.1. GTDB lineage: Bacteria > Bacteroidota > Bacteroidia > Bacteroidales > Bacteroidaceae > Prevotella. Next base: position 9,473 of record CAVKVO010000020.1, on the reverse strand, counting down.
AGTGTTCATGCCAAGCATATCAGCAATAACGAGCACTTGTCCGTCGGTACCGTTGCCAGCTCCGATGCCTATCGTAGGCACGTTGATGGCTTTCGTCACCTCAGTTGCCAGTGCTGCCGGCACCTTTTCGAGCACAATAGCAAAGCATCCTGCGTCGGCCAATGCCTTTGCGTCAGACATCAGTTTGGCGGCTTCTGCCTCCTCCTTGGCTCTTACAGCGTATGTGCCAAACTTGTTTATGCTCTGCGGAGTGAGTCCGAGGTGTCCCATAACGGGTATTCCGGCGTCGAGAATCTGTCGCACAGTGTCGATAATCTCCACACCTCCTTCGAGTTTCAGTGCGTCGCAACCGCTTTCCTTCATTATCTTGATGGCGTTCTTTACGCCGTCGGCGCAGCCTGCCTGATAACTTCCGAATGGCATGTCGCACACCACGAGGGCACGCTTCACGGCCTTGACCACCGAACGAGCATGATATATCATTTGCTCAACGGTTATAGGCAGCGTTGTTGTGTTGCCGGCCATCACATTGGAGGCCGAGTCGCCCACAAGAATAGCGTCCACTCCGGCACGGTCAACGATGCCAGCGGTGGTGAAGTCGTATGATGTGAGCATTGAAATCTTCTCGTTGCGCTGCTTCATCTCAACGAGACGGTGGGTAGTAACCTTTCGTGTGTCAGAAACCAAATAACCGGTCATATCTTTGATTATGATTGTTTTCGTCGTTTAATTTGGGTGCAAAATTACACTAAAAAGCCGTAAATGACAAGAAAACCGAACATTCTTTGGAATTGTTCAACGGGGAACACATATATATTGGTAATCTGCATATATGTATGAACCCAAAAAGTGCGGACTGCTCCTTTGATAGAAACAGTCCGCACCGTTATTTTTTTTGTTCCGCAACTTGTTGCGTCTTTCAGTTGTGGATTTTATCCGTCAATCAGTTGTCTTCAAGAGGAATGACGAAGTATTTTACACGACCAGTGGGGTAGGTACCTTTGATGTAGAGCACAGGCTCCTTGCTTGTTGAAGCCTCCTTGACAGCTTCCTGCAGGTCGGATATAGTCTTGATGTTGGTGTCGTTCACCTTCAGGATGATGAAGCCCTTGCCGATGGCTGCATCCTTGAGCTTACCGTTGTTCACCTTGATTACCTCCAAACCGTAGTTTATGCCAAGCTGTTTCTTCTGACTGTCGGTCACTTCTCTGAAACTTGCTCCAAGAATGTCGAGGTCGGCATTGTTCTTCACCATCTTTGTGGTGCCCTGTTCGTTCTTCAGAGTGATGGTTTCAGTGTGCTTCTTCTTGTCGCGCAGATAGGTTATAGATATCTTGTCGCCCGGTCTCTTCTTGGCGATAGCCTCTTGCAGTTCAGCCATCTTGGTCACTTTCTGTCCGTCGATGGCAGTAATCACGTCGCCTTGCTTCAGTCCGGCAGAGGCGGCAGAACCGTCGTCGTTGACACTGTTGACGTATACGCCTTCCATTGTGCCGAGGTCAATTTCCTTGCCTGCATCCTTCTGACTGTCAACATAGTTCTTCACGTCGCTTCCAGTTATGCCAAGGAGTGCGCGCTGCACCATACCGTACTTCTTTATGTCGTCAATCACCTTGTTCATAATGGCTGTAGGGATGGCGAAACCATAGCCGCTGTATGAACCGGTTTGAGAGTAGAGCATGGCGTTGATGCCCACCAGTTCGCCCTTGGTGTTGACGAGAGCACCACCGGAGTTGCCGGCGTTGATGGCTGCGTCGGTCTGTATGAACGACTCGATGCCAGTTTGCGATGCACCGAGAGTGCGCGCCTTGGCACTGATGATACCGGCTGTCACGGTGTTGTTCAGTCCGAGCGGATTGCCGATGGCCAATACCCATTCGCCCACCTTCACGTCGTCGCTGTTGGCAACGGCTATGGCAGGCAGGTTCTTGCCGTCAATCTTTATCAGGGCAAGGTCGGTAGACTTGTCGGTACCTACTATGCGTGCCGAATATTCCTTGTTGTCATTGAGTGTGACGGTGAGTTCGTCGGCTCCCTCAACCACGTGGTTGTTGGTGACGATGTATCCGTCAGACGAAATGATTACGCCCGAACCAGTGGCGGTGCGCTTGGGAGTCTGCACCTGACGCTGGCGTGTACCGCCGTTGCCGCGTCCGAAGAAGTCGCCGAATGGGTCGCTGAAGAAATCGCTGAACGGATCGCTCTCCACATTAACGGTCTTCACCTTGCTGTTTTGCACATATTTAATGTGAACGACCGATGGCAGAGCTTTGTCCGCTGCATAAGTCAGGTCTACGGGTTGTCCTGCCGGTGTTGCTGCACCGGCTTTGTTGAATGCGGCCACCGAGAATGCGATGGACACGAGGCAGATTGCCGACATTAGAAAATTAGCAATTTTTTTCATCTCTATTATACTTTGTAGTTCTTGTCTTTCTGACGGGTGCAAATATAGGAGCAAAATTTGTGACGGTGTCAGATTGTCATGTTTATTTGTCGCAATTTAACAATTCGATTATTGGGCTTAACGGCTGTTGTCTGTTAGATAGCGGATAATAAAAATTAGTCAAAACAGCGGCAATTGTGACTAATTGTCAACGGCTGTTATTCGCAGTTGTGCGGCATCTTCGAAGCCGACATTGAGGCAGACAGACAAACCCCATGTTCCGCTAATGCTTCACATGGGGTTATTGAGATGCGGCCTCTTCGAGGCCAAGAGTATCTATTTTGCAAACATTACGTTCAGAGCAGTTACAGACTCAAAGCTGTTGCAGCCAGGCTCAAAGCTGTTGCAGCCAGACTTAAAGTTGTTGCAGTCAGATTCAAAGGCGTTTTTCTCCGAAAACGTGCGTATCGAAAAGCTGTGCAATTACTTTAGGAAAGGGTTGGAAGCAAGCTCAACGGCAATGGTGGTTCGTTGTCCGTGACCAGGAAGAATGACGGTTTCGGCCGGCAATTTCGCCACCTTGTTGCGCAGACTGTTCATGATGTCATCCATACTGCCAAGGATAAAGTCTGTGCGACCTATGCTCTGGCGAAACAACGTGTCGCCGGAAAAAGCCAAGCCTTCTTCTTTGCAGACAAAGAACACTGAACCAGGAGAATGACCGGGTGTGTGGAGAATGTGGAGCGTATGGTTGCCGAAGGTTATCGTGCCGCTGTCGTCCAGATACCGTCCCACTGGCGGAATCTCCTCGTCGAGTGTCATGCCGCAAAGCGTCATTGCCTGTTCGGGAAGGCGTTCCATCAACGGTTGGTCTTTAGCGTTCACCTCTACTTTCAAACCGTATTCCTTGAAAACAAAGGCGTTGCCGAAGTTGTGGTCGATGTGTCCGTGAGTGGCAATGAGGCGCGTCGGCTTCAGACTGTTGTCGTTGATATAGTTCTTGATGGCAGCTTTCTCCTCGTCATACAGTGCTCCGCAGTCAATGATTACGGCCTCTTTGGTGTCATCGCTGACCACATAGCAGTTTTCCTGAAAGGGATTGCAAACAAAACGTTGGATTTCAATCATGGCAAATGGTGGTTTTCCGATTCGTTAGTAAAAAAGCTTAGAGTGGCAGATAGATAACGTTCTTGCCCTTGAACCACTCTTCCTTGAACCAGTTTTCAATGGGCATCACCTCTACAATCTTTTTGAACGGTTGGATTTCAGCCGAAACATCGCCACCTTTCAGACAGATAATACCATTGGGCATGGCGTTCTGCTGCTTCTTGGAGATGTTCTTCTTTACTATCTTAACAAGGTCGGGTAGGGGCATGACCGCACGACTCACCACGAAATCGTATTTACCCTTCTCCTCTTCACCGCGCAAGTGCTCGGGCTGACAGTTTTCCAGACCAATCGCCTTGGCTACTTCAGTGGCTACGAGTATCTTCTTGCCCGTTCCGTCAATGAGTTTGAAATGGCATTCGGGAAACAATATGGCCAACGGCACTCCCGGAAAACCGCCTCCCGTACCGAAATCGAGTATGCTGGTGCCGGGACGGAACGTTATGGCTTTGGCTATGGCAAGTGAGTGGAGCACGTGGTGCTCATACAGATTGTCAATGTCCTTGCGTGATATGACGTTTATCTTGGCGTTCCAGTCGGAATACAGGTCGTATAGTGCGGCAAACTGCTCGCGCTGCTTTTCTGTAAGTTCGGGAAAATATCCGGTTATATGCTCCATGATGGGTGGATGATGATTAGGGTTCAGTCGTTGAATTCCTTTGTCAGCAGTTCTTCAAGATCGGAATAGCTGACGGAAAGTCGGGTTATGCCCTTTTCGTAGGGCGCAATCTCGTAGATGTTATATATAAAGGTGATGTCGTCCTTGCCGAGAATGAAGTTTTGCGACGCATACATATCCGTGGTGTTCAGATAGCCTTTGTCCTTCAACTCATTTAGATTTGACACGTCGGCAACGTCCTCAAGCTTCTTCTGCAGTATTTCGGCGAGCCGTTTCTCCGCACCTTGCACGAAGATATCGCTCAGATGCAGGCACTGTCCGGTGGACTTTTTGAAGTTGAACGCAAGGGTTTGGCTTATTCCGTGTGCTCCTCCTTCGTAGTAATCGAGCTTGGCGGTATACACGACAATGCCTTTACGTCCCTCTTCAATGGCCGTTTCCATGCTGTATTTGTACTCGTACCACGGTTTCCTGCGGCTGTCCGAACGGTCTGCGGCATAGAATTTCGCCATGCTCTCCTTATAGTTGTCGGCATAACCGTCGGCAAATGCTCTTGCGCTTTGCGGCACATTGCTTCCGTTGGCGTCGAAGAGTTCCTTGCAGATAACGGTGTTTATCTTGCTGGAACAAGTGTCTTTGCCGTCACTTGCATACGAAATCTTCAGGTTGACCGTGCATTTGGGCGAGTCCTTGTCGCCAGTAAGCGGAACGCTCTTCGCCACTTCAACCGTGGAAAAGGCTATTTCCTTGTCGTCGTCATGGGCGCACGACACCCCTAAAAAGGATGCTGCGGTCAGAAGAACAGCAGTGAGCGTCGGTGCAAAGCGCAGTTTTGTTGCGTACATCTCTTGGAGTATTGGAATGAAAAACCAGTCTTGATGTGGGAATGCTTAGATTCCACCTTGTGTCGGTTGGTTCTTGAGATACGCATTCTTCCAGACCATGAACCACGCACCGGTAAGCAGGGCGCAAGCGAAACTTATGACGTAAGACAAGTTCCAGTTGAGGTTCAAACTGTATTCGTCAACGCAGATGTAGCACACACAAACTGCCACCATGAACATTCCCGGCAGGAGTGTTATGTAGTATGGCTTGTGGCGTTTGGCCAGATATATGGATATGGTGAAGAACGTGAATATGGAGAATGTCTGGTTGAACCATGCGAAATAGCGCCACAGCACATCAAACTTGACGAACAGAAGTATGACGCTGACCACAAACACAGGCATACAGATAAGTATGCGGTTGACCACTTTGTCCTGCTTCACCTTGAGCATATCTGCCAAGATAAGGCGTGCGCAACGCAGAGCGGTGTCGCCGGTGGTTATAGGCGCTATGACAATACCAAGTACTGCCAGCACTGCACCGAATGTACCAAGCCAACTCTCGCAGATGCGGTTTACCAATATGGCGGGATTGATGCTTCCGTGACCGTCAAGCATGGCGTTGTAAATCTTCTCATAGGGAGTGTTGCCTGCAACGTCGAGTCCGCTGACAAACTCAAGTGTGGCTGCGCACCAGATGAGTGCAATCAAGCCTTCTACAATCATTGCTCCGTAGAACACTCGGCGAGCATAGCACTCGTTCTTTATGCAGCGTGCCATCAGAGGACTCTGTGTTGCATGGAAACCACTGACCGCTCCGCAGGCGATAGTGATGCACATGCAGGGGAAAACAGGAAGCGTTCCACCGGGATAGTGGTTCTCAAAAGCGTCGGTAATCTCGGGTATCGGTGTGCCGAGGTGCATGAATGTGCCAGCAAATACGCAGATTCCCATGAAGATGAGCACCACTCCGAAGAATGGATATATCTTTCCGATGATCTGTCCGATAGGCAATGTGGCGGCAATGAGGTAGTAGAGGAATATTATCACTACCCAAACCATGTAGCTGTTGTCCATGATGCTGTCGGTATAGTTGGCGAGCAGCACGGCAGGAGTCTTTACAAACACCGCCACAACGAGTATCATAAGCAGCAAAGCGAGGTAGCGTTGGGCGTTGCGAGCCAGTGTTCCCATCTCGTCGCCTACTATCTCCGGCAGTGAAGCACCGTTGCGCTCCAGTGAAATCATGGCTGCCATATAGTCATGGACGGCTCCGCCGAAGATACATCCAAGCACTATCCAGAAATAGGCGGCAGGTCCGAACAGCAAACCCTGTATGGTTCCGAAGATAGGACCGGTGCCGGCGATATTAAGAAACTGTATTATGAAGACTTTCCACGTAGGCATCGGTGTGTAGTCTACACCGTCCTGAAATGCGTAGCAAGGCGTTTTCTTGTTGCGGTCGGGCTGCATGATGCGTTCAACAACCTTTCCATAAACGGTATATCCCAAAATAAGACATACCAAACTTGCAATAAATGTGTACATAATGTTAGTAAAAGTTTCTGCAAAGTTACAGTTTTTCAGAGAAACAGCAAAGATTGCTTATGGTATTACTTTGATTCGCTATTATCTTCGTTGCCGTTTCGCTGCCCGTCAATCGTCACTTTTATCTTTGATATGCGCCTTTCGTCCATGTTGATAATCTCAAACGTGAACTTCTCAAACGTTATCTTTTCGCGCAACTCTGGGAAGTCGCCCTTTATCTCAAGTATCAGTCCTGCCAAGGTGTCGGCGTCGCCTTCAACTTCGCCGAAGGTATCCGGCGCAGTGGCGATGATTTTGCAGAAGTCGCTTATAAGTGTTTTGCCCTCAAAGATATACGTATTGTCGTTGACGCGAATGTAATTCTTTTCGTCATCGTCATATTCGTCGTTGATTTCACCCACGATTTCTTCGAGAATGTCCTCAAGAGTAACGATGCCACTCGTGCCGCCGAACTCGTCAACTACGATGGCCATGTGTACCTTGTTCTGCTGAAATTCCTTCAAAAGGTCGTCAATCTTCTTTGTTTCCGGAACGAAATAAGGAGGCCGTATCAGTGATTGCCAACGGAAACTTGCCGGTTTGCCAAGATGAGGCAGTAGGTCTTTGATATAGAGCACACCGCGTATGCTGTCCATGGTGCCCTGATATACTGGCACTCTGGAGTATTTGTTTTCAACGATGCACTTTATAACATCGGAAAACTGCGATTCGAAGTTGATGTCCACCACATCCTGACGGCTTGTCATTATCTCTTTCACCGTCTCGTTGCCGAAATGGGCAATGCCTTCAAGTATGTTCTTCTCGTCCTTAATGGCAGACTTGTCAGTAAGTTCCAGTGCCTGTTCCAAATCGTTGGCACTAAGCACATGGTTTTCCTTCTTGACAACCTTCTCAACCAGCACTCCCGTGCGCAGCAGTATGGAACTCAGCGGATAAAACAGTTTGCGGCAGAAGAGTATTCCGCCTACGGTCTTGCGGCAGAAAGCCAACTGGCGTTGTGCGCAATACAGTTTGGGCATGATTTCTCCGAAAAGCAGCAACAGGAATGTGAGTATTACCGTAAGGCAGGTGAACCTCAACCAGTAAGAGTTGCCGAAATCTATGGTGTGTTCAAAAAACTTGTTGAACAGCATGATGATGGTAACGTTGACCAGATTGTTGGTAATAAGAATGGTGGCCAGCGTTCTTTCCGAGTCGTCCCTAAGGGCTTTTAGCTTTTTGTCGCTTTCCGACTTCTCCTCATCCAACTCGTTGAGGTCGTTCGGCGACAATGAAAAGATGGCTATCTCGGAACCGGAAGCAAATCCGGAGGCTACAAGCAGTAGACAGCCGAGCAGTCCCGTGAGGGCAACTCCAAGCGTCGGTGCAACGAAGTGCACTCCTGCAAAAAGACTATTGAAATCTATTGGTAACAATTTTTATCTGATTTTCGTTTTGGGAAATACTATGTATTCCTTTAGAATGGTGCGTCTTTCACTTCGTTGCCCAATGGTAGCGATGTTGCGGAAGATGCGTTTTGTTTTGTGTTGTTGTTGCTCGGTGCACTTGTCTGCGGTGCTTTCGGCGTGAGCATTTCCATGTTGTCCGCCCAAATCTCCGTTACGTTGTGCCTAACGCCCTGTTTGTCGCTATAGGAAGTGTAGCGAATGCGTCCCTCGATGTACAGCTTGTCGCCTTTGTGAACGTATTTCTCAACCACTTCAGCCAGTTTGCGCCACAACACCACGTTGTGCCAGTCGGTATGGTCAGGCACTTGCGTTCCGTTTTGCAGCGTATAGCCGCGCTCGGTTGTGGCCAGCGGCAGTCGAGCCACAGCCACTCCGTGGTCAACATACCTCACTTCGGGGTCTTTTCCCACGTTTCCTATGAGCATAACTTTGTTCATGGCGTATTCAAATTAGGTCGCTAATATATAATAGGTGTAGTACTATTCTTCTGTATCAGGCAACTTTGCACCCTTTATTTGCACAGTCCGAGAAATTTGAAGCGGAAGTTCTTGCCCTTTACCGACGGGAACTGGCTGCGGTTGTCAACCCTTTGGCGCAGGTGCTCCACTATACGGTTGTAGCAGTCGATGCCTGAAACGGCCTTGCAACGGGCTACAAAGTGAGTGTCGCGATACTGGAACTTGCCTGTGCCAGGCACCATCAGCACCCGTTTGAAGTCTATCGATCCCTCATACCAGCCCGGTTGGTCCTCGTTGAGTTGTGCCATCACCGGCGAATAAGCCTTTTCGTTGTTGGCTCCGTTGTTGCTGTGCAGCGCACGCTTCTCCTTGAAGTCGAGCATGGTCGGAGCTTCGGTCTTTATTATGATGAAATAAACCCTGGGACGAATCTTGTAACGCTTAGGATAGTAAACGTTGCTTGCGGCATATTCGCGGATGTCAGCTTCAAGTACGGGATTCATTGAGATTTCGTCAATGCCGCTCAAAAAAGCGATGGCATCGTCAACATTGGTTACTAAGGTTTCGTTATCGAAGTATCTTAAATACAAATTCATTGGACTGTTGTTTTTCTTGAGAAATTGCGAGGGCAATAAAAAAAAGAGCGGAAAACGGGACTCGAACCCGCGACCCCGACCTTGGCAAGGTCGTGCTCTACCAACTGAGCTATTTCCGCCGATAATGAATTTATGTGAAGAGGAGGAGACTCGAACTCCCACGAAGCAATTTTCACTACCCCCTCAAAGTAGCGCGTCTACCAATTCCGCCACCTCTCCAACATAAAATGGCTTGAATAAAAAGAGTGCCCAGAACAGGACTCGAACCTGCACGCCTCGCGGCACACGCACCTGAAACGTGCGCGTCTACCAATTCCGCCACCTGGGCAATATAACTAAAAGACCTCTCTTTTAGCCTCTTTTTGTTCAATATGAGAGCGGAAAACGGGACTCGAACCCGCGACCCCGACCTTGGCAAGGTCGTGCTCTA
>CAVKVO010000019.1:3247-18871 GCA_963659575.1 Prevotella sp. CAG:1031 | reverse complement strand
CTATTGTCGCTTCCTCCCAACCTCGTTGACTGTTTTCACGACGTGACGGGACTGCCGAAAGACGAATATTTCTGCGGTTGCGACCCCATAGGCCACCGCGTGGGCAGTGGCGGCGGCACCACATGGTTGCTCGAACAGTGCCACGAGGCCAACGGCAACGGTATGGACTTCGACTCTTGGCTGGCTTCAGAACGCCGCGTGATAGTACACGCCGGAGGCCAAAGTCGAAGACTGCCGTCGTATGCACCGTCGGGCAAGATACTCACTCCCATACCCGTATTCCGTTGGGAGCGCGGACAGAAGTTGTCGCAGACGCTGCTCGACCTGCAACTGCCGCTCTACGAACGCTTGATGCGGCTCGCTCCCGAGGGCATACACACCATGATAGTGAGCGGCGACGTGTACATCCGTGCCGCCGAGAGGTTGCCCCAGGTGCCCGATGCCGACGTGGTGTGCTACGGATTGTGGCTCGACTCATCAATAGCCAAGGACCACGGCGTGTTTGTTTCCGACCGCGCCACTCCGTCGGTGCTCAAACAGATGCTGCAAAAGCCGAGCGTGACCACGCTAAACAATCTACTCCAAACCGGTTTCTACCTCACCGACATAGGCGTATGGATGCTCAGCGACCGCGCGGTGAAGCTGCTTATGAAGCGTTCGCGACCCAATGGCGAGTTGAAGGAGTATGACCTCTATGGAGGGTTTGGCTGTACGCTTGGCACAGATCCTACCGTCGCTGACGACGAATTGCGCGAGCTGAAGGTGGCGATAGTACCGCTGCCCGGTGGCGAGTTCTACCATTACGGCACGAGTACGGAGATGATTACCTCGTCGGTGGCGGTGCAAAACCTCGTGAACGACCAGCGCGAGATAATGCATCACGGGCGCAAACCGCATCCGTCGATATTCGTGCAGAACGCTTTGATGCACATCGCTTTCACCGAAGGCAACTCCAACATCTGGGTGGAAAACAGTTGCGTGGGCAAAAACTGGGCTCTTAGTCACGACAACATCATAACCGGTGTGCCGCAAAACGACTGGACAGTGAGTCTCAATGCCGGACAGTGCGTCGACATAGTGCCAATCGGAGAGCGTTCGTTCGCCGTGCGTACATATAATATAGGTGACAAATTCGCCGGAAGTGAGCAGCAGCGCAAGCAATTCCCCGTGGTTGACGACGTGGAAGCCATTGGCCAACTGTTGCCGCAGCTGCTCGACGGCACCGCAAACCTGCAGGACTACGACCTCGTGAGTGCCGAGGAACTGAACGATAAGGCCAATCTGAGGCGGCTTACTGCCCAGCGCGAGGCGTTCAGACAACAGGTGTGGCCTCTTCTTGCGGCCAACCACGAGCACAGTGTGTTCTATCAGCTCGACCTCAACGACGCTGCCCACGAGTTTGCGCGCCTCTCTATACCTGCTCCGCAACCCATCGCCGACGACGCTCCGCTGATGCGGCGCATGCGCGACGCAATGTTCCGCTCGGAAATGGAGCGGCTTGAAGGTCTTCCCTTTGAGGTCAACGACCGCAAAGCGTTTGCACTGCTGCGCGAAGGACTCACCTCCACGGTGCTGGGCCAACGACAGAGTCCGCGCATGGCGGTGCATCCCGACCAGATAGTGTGGGGACGCAGTCCGGTGCGCATAGACATTTCGGGCGGATGGACCGACACTCCGCCGTTCTGTCTGATGGAAGGCGGCAACGTGATCAACCTTGCCATAGAGCTAAACGGTCAGCCGCCGCTGCAAGCCTACGTGAAACCGTGTCGCGAAAGCCACATCGTGCTGCGCAGCATCGACCTCGGAGCGGTGGAAACGGTGGATACATTCGAGCAGTTGGCCGACTTCTCCCACGTGGGAAGTCCGTTCTCCATACCCAAGGCGGCTCTCGCGCTTGCAGGATTCCACCCCGATTTCTGTGCAGAGCGGCACGCTACGCTCAAGGAACAGCTCAGCGATTTCGGCGGAGGCATCGAGTTGACGCTGCTCTCTGCCGTGCCTGCGGGCAGCGGACTGGGCACAAGCAGCATACTGGCGGCCACGGTGCTCGGTGCGGTGAGCGACTTCTGCTCATTGGCATGGGACAAAAACGAGATTTGCAAGCGCACTCTCGTGCTCGAACAACTGCTCACCACTGGCGGCGGATGGCAGGACCAGTTTGGCGGAGTGCTCGGCGGAGTGAAACTGTTGCAGACTCAAAGGGGCTTCGACCAACTGCCTCAGGCGCGGTGGTTGCCCGACAACATATACACGCAACCGGAATATGCCGGGTGCCATCTGCTCTACTACACCGGCATAACGCGCACGGCAAAGAGCATACTGGCCGACATTGTGCGCCGAATGTTCCTCAACGACAATGCGCAACTGCAACTCCTTCGCCACATGAAGGCCCACACCATCGATATGTATGAGGCCATTCAGCGGCTCGACTTCAACCGTATGGGACAGCTCTTGCGCGAGAACTGGCTGCAAAACCAGGCTCTCGACAGTGGCACAAACCCCGAAGCGGTGCGCGCCGTGACGCGTCTTGTGGACGACCTCTGCCTCGGCTACAAACTCCCGGGTGCCGGTGGAGGTGGCTATCTCTACATGGTGGCCAAAGACCCCGAGGCTGCCGCACGCATAAAGCAGACCATCAACGCCAATCATCCCAACGCCAACGCCCGCTTTGTGGACATGGCGCTGAGCAAAACGGGACTGCAAGTGAGCAGAAGCTAACCGCCTGAGTGAAGAACGAAGAGCGAAGAGTGAAGAATCGCTGCGCAGTTGTACCCTGTTCTTAAACCTTTTTATATATAATGCATCTATATAGTGAGGGCTTCATGTCTTCACTATATAGAATGTATTAATCCCCACAACTATGCGCACGATATACCTTTCTTTCCTGCTTCTGCTGACATTAATCTCCGGAAAAGCTGCGGCGAACAACCTGGACAGCATACGAACGGCACTCGAAACCAACACAAACGCAGTGGTGCAGGAGAAGGTGTTTCTGCACATGGACAACACCTGCTACTTCATTGGCGACACATTGTGGTATAAGGCTTACGTTGTGAGAGCCGACAATCTGCACCAAACCGACATGAGTCGCATACTATACGTGGAACTGCTCAACCCCGACGGTCTCGTGGTGGAGCGGCAGAGCGTGATAGTGAGCGGCAACGGTTATGGCGACGGATGCTTTGCGCTGAAGGATTCGCTCTATTCGGGCTACTACGAACTGCGTGCCTACACGCGGTGGATGCTCAACTTCAATGTGACGGAGCACCGCTACGGGCGCGACGACCGCCAGTCGTTCTACAACAACCTTATGGCAAAGGACTTCTTCCGCAAGTGGGAAGGACTCTATTCGAGGGTGTTTCCGGTGTATGGCAAGCCTGACAGTGTGGGCGACTTTACGTACAAGCGCATGGTGCAACGGCCGAAACAGAACGTCGTCAAGGCGGCTGCGGACAAGCTGAACGCCACGTTCTATCCCGAAGGAGGCCATCTGATAGAGGGCGTGGCCAACCGCGTGGCCTTTGAACTGACCGACCAGGAGGGGCAGGCAGTGGACGTGAAGGGCGCGGTGAGTGCCGACGGGATGAAAAGTCTGGCCATAAAGCCTACGCACATGGGGCGCGGAGTGTTCACAGTGACGCCAGGTGCGGACAGGCTCAAGGCTGTTTTCACATGGCGCGGCAAGGAATATTCGTTCAAACTGCCCAAGGCGGAGGAGTCGGGAGTGGCTCTGCGCCTCGAAAACGGCAAGGCCACGATAGCCGCGCGCAATCTTCCGACGGACAAGCAATACGGTGTGTCGGTGCTGTGCCGCGGTGCGCTGAAGCATTTTGCCCAAATAGACTTCGCAGCCGATGGCAATGCCACGGTAAGTCTGCCCGAACTGCCCACGGGAGTGAACCAGCTGACACTGTTCAACAGTGACGGTGAGATTCTGGCCGACAGACTTTTCTTCGTCAACAATCACGACTACGACGGATATACAGTCACGGTGGACAGCGGACTGAAGCTCAACTACGAGCCATACGAGCAGGTGACGCTCGGCATGAAGTGCAAGCAGACCGACGAACCGGTGCTGCTGTCGGTGGCTGTGCGCGACTCCCGCACCGACGAACCCTCATACAACGACGGTGGAATAATGGAAGACCTGCTGCTGAGCAGCGACCTAAAGGGTTTTGTGGCCAATCCTGCCTACTATTTTGAGAGTTCCGACGAGCGCCATACAGCCGATCTGGACGTACTGATGATGGTGCAGGGATGGCGCAAATACAAGTGGAAGGAGTTGGCGCAGACCGACACGCTGCGGCAGAGGTACACTCCGGAGACCACGATGACGGTGGAAGGTGCGGTGTACAAGATGCTCTCGATAAACGAAGTGCAGCCCGACGAGATAGCCCAATGGGCTTATGGCGTGGGCTATGTGGGTTCAAGAATATCCGACGAGGAGCAGTTGGCCGACCTCGGACTGACGGAGACTGAGGCTGAAACAACCGACGGATTCTACAGTGTGGACGAGACCACGCAGACCACTGCGGAGGAAAGCACCGGCATGGAGTATGACCGGTTGAACGATGCCAACACTTCGCTCGGCACAAACCACGGCGGACTGAAGAAGGAGGTGCTCGTTGAGGCGGAAGTGTTCCTCGGTGACGGTTTCGCAGGGTCGGTACAAGAAACCCACGACGGCGGCCGTTTCCTCTTCGAGATACCGCCTTTCTATGGCAAAACCGTGCTCAACATCAAGGCTTACTCCAAGGGTGATTCCGTGAAAAAGAACATGATGTCGCGCGCCGACAAGTATGCTCTCAACGAAGACGCCTATCCCGACTACTACGTGAAGCGTGACTTGTTCTATCCTCGCTTCGCTGAAAAATACAACTACTATCAGAACCACGCCCCGGAAACGGGTTTCAACATGCCGATAATCACTGCCGCAGACAGTCTGCTGTCGATGGAACAGGACGACCATCTGCTGCAGAACATCAATGTGAAGGGTAAGCGCCGGGGCAAAAGGGCCATCGACTACAACAAACCGGCGTTCGTTGCCGATGCCTATGACCTGTACAACGACCTGACGGACTATGGTCTAAGCATCGGAAAGTTTGATGCAAGGTTGTTCCCAGTGCGCGTCTGCCAACTGCTCTACGGCAACATGGGGCGCTACATCCAGGTGAATGTGGACGCTAAACTGAACGGTCACATATACTACCGCAACTACCAACTGCCGTCGGACGACCAGTACAAGGTGTGGAACAACTATTCTCCACGTGCGCTCTACGACGACTTGAAGCTGAAACGGTTGGACAAGGTGAGGATATTCAGCGACTTTGAACCTCGCAACGAGGATGCCAATCTTCCTACATACAAGTTTGAGGCCGACGCAACCGTGGAACTGGAGACGATAAAGGACGACGGTGTGCAACCCACATCGCGCGACCGACGTATATATATATATGGTATAAACGAACCGGTGGACTTCTATTCGCCCGACTACTCAACCCAAAAGCCGAACGCTCCTACCGACTATCGCCGCACGCTCTACTGGAATCCGAACGTCAAGACGGACAGTGACGGACGGCTGAAAGTGTCTTTCTTCAACAACAGCAAGGAAACAAGAATAAAAATCAGTGCTGTGGGAATCACTGCCGACGGCAAACTCGTGGAAAGTAAATAGGAGGTACGGTGCCCTCACCGTACCATTCGTACTCAAATGGGTATTCTTTCGCTCTTGCGAGCGATGGAATCGCCGAGGGCGGCGACCCTCCTACCCTGTGCCATTTTAGCTGGAACGCAACGCCTACTACGAGCTTCCCTGTGCTCTCTATCGGCAATTCTTCCTTCTCGTTAACATAAACTTTCTTTTCATTTCCTAATCGTTTCGTTCAGAATGTTTATCTTTGCACGTTGTGAACTATGTCCTTACGTATCAGAACGAAAACTGATGGGCAGGGACTCGAACGAGATAAGAACAAGGAAATAACACACACAAATTTTATATTCTTATGAAGAGAGTATTCGTTTTTGCGCTCTCCGCGCTACTCTTCGCCAATGCGGCATTGGCCGAAAAGATAACGGAAGACGAGGCCAAAGCCGTGGCTTCGAAGTTTTTCAATAGCAACTCCGCTGTGCGCAAGGCCAGTGGCAACGGACAGGTGCTGAAGCTCGCCGGAGCCTCTACTGGCTATTACATCTTTAATAGGGGCACGGCGTCGGGCTATGTCATCGTGGCTGCCGACGACAAGGCTGCCGACAAGGTGCTCGGATATGCCGACGAGGGTACGGTGGACATGCGTTCCTTGCCTGAAAACATGGCTTGGTGGCTCGCTGAATACGACCGTCAGATGGCCAGCGTGGCTCAGTCGAAGACTTCGAAAGGCGCAAAGGCTGTGGCGAAGTATAGTAATATTGCACCACTCATCACCGCAAAATGGGATCAGAACACTCCATACAACGACCTGTGTCCCGTGCTGCGCGACACGTTATGCCCCACAGGATGTGTGGCAACGGCCATGGCGCAGATAATGTATTACCACAAGTGGCCGGAAAAAGGTGTCGGGACTAATTCCTATGAATGGTACGGAGAGATTCTGTCGGCCGACTTCAGCAAGTCGACATACAACTGGGATGCGATGACAGACCGGTATGACAGTCAGAGTGCCGGTGAAGCAAAGGAGGCAGTGGCCTCGCTCATGCACGATGCGGGTTTCTCTGTGGATATGGAGTATGGCACAAAGGCCAGTGGAGCGTATTCTATGGAAGTGCCGACGTCCTTGGCGAAATATTTTTCGTATGACAAAAACATCAAGTTTGTGCCTCGCGCCTATTTCGGTGTGACGGAATGGGATGATATGGTATATCGTGAACTGGCTGCATCGAGACCGGTGTATTATTGCGGTTCAACGATTGACGGCAATGCAGGCCACGCCTTCGTGTGCGACGGCTACCGTGACGGATTCTTCCACTTCAACTGGGGTTGGAGCGGTGAAAGCAACGGATACTTCCTGTTGACAGCTCTCGACCCAGACCAGCAGGGCATCGGCGGAAGTTCGTCGGGCTACAGCTTCGACCAGGCTATCATCGTGAATGCACAAAGGCCAAGGGAGGACACCGTGATTGAACCTTTCTTCCAGAACAGGAAACCCTTCTCGGCAGAGAAAGATCAGGCAACGCTGAGCGAAACGGCGAAGTTCAACGGACTTTTTGTCAACGGCGGTGTGTATGCTGCCACGGTGAATTTGGGTTTGATGGCGATAAACGCGTCGGGTGACACTACGTACGTTGCCGGCGAAAGCGATACCTATCAGGCTGCCAGCAGTACTAATAATATAAATGTCAATATGGCGCAGTTCCCCAAAGCCGAAGGTGAATACGTCGTATATCCTGCCTGCCAGGACCAGAACACCAACGTATGGTATAAGATAAACACCCGAACCGACACTATCGGCAGTGTCATTGCTACGGTAAAAGGCTCAAATGTGACATTCAGCACGCCTGCGATGACAGAGTACAAGCTTACTACCACTGGTTTGACTGCCACATCGCCGCTGTATGCCGGAAAGAGTTTCACGGCAACTGCCACTATAAGCAACACTGGAGGCGAGTTTTTTGACGTGGTGCATGCCCTGTTCATGAATGTAGGCGATTCAACTTACGCTGCATACACAGACGGTTCTTTGGTGGGACTCCCCGACGGAATGTCGCAGGAGATTTCTTTCTCGGGCGTGACTCCAAGCAAGGCTGGCAACTACGAACTGGTGTTGGTTGACCAAGACTACTATTATATAAGCGACAGGGTTCCGGTTACGGTGCGCGAGGCTCCCACTGGAGCAGTGGAAATGACGCTCACCAATCAGCTGGCCTTGGCAAATCCGACGAATGTCTCTGCCGACAACATATCTGTTTCTGCCACGATACAGGGCGTTTCTGGCTGCTTTGACGATGTCATTGGCCTCGGCTTTTTCAGAAATGGCGAAACGTACGCCAACGATTTGATAACCAAAAAGGTTGTTGTTGGCAAGGACGATGTTGTCACAGTGAACTACAACATCGAGCTTCCCTCTGCCGAAGCTGGCGACCAATACACGGCATGCCTGTATTATTGGGACAACAACAAATGGAATCTCATGCCTGCCTCGACCAACGGCTACAACCATCTGTCGTTCACAATCGGCACTCTCACTGGCATCAACAACGCAAAGTCGTCGGAAACAGCCGGTGAAACCCTTGTATATACATTATCGGGAACACTCGTAGGCTCGTACAAAGGAACATCCACACCAGACTTGAACGGTCTGCCCAAGGGACTGTACGTCGTGAAGAAAGGTACAGAAGTAAAGAAGATAAGAAACTAAGATAATGAAGAGAGTATTCGTTTTTGCGCTTTCCGCGCTCCTTTTCGCCAATGCGACATTGGCCGAAAAGATAACGGAAGACGAGGCCAAAGCAGTGGCTTCGAAGTTTTTCAACAGCAACTCCGCTGTGCGCAAGGCCAGTGGCAACGGACAGACGCTGAAGCTCGCCGGAGCCTCTACTGGCTATTACATCTTTAATAGGGGCACATCGTCGGGCTATGTGATCGTGGCTGCCGACGACAAGGCCGCCGACAAGGTGCTCGGCTATGCCGACGAGGGTACGGTGGACATGAACTCCATGCCCGAAAACATGGCTTGGTGGCTCGCTGAATACGACCGTCAGATGGCCAGCGTGGCTCAGTCGAAGGCTCCTGCAATCAAGTCTGCCGCTGCGAAGTATAAGAGCATCGCACCGCTGGTCACCGCAAAGTGGAACCAGTACTACCCTTACAACGCCTATTGCCCCGTACAGCACGACACAGTGTGCCCTTCTGGATGCGTGGCGACGGCCATGACTCAGATAATGTACTATCACAAATGGCCGGAAAAGGGTGTTGGCAGTCATGCCTACAACTGGAACGGTGAGGTTCTGTCGGCCAATTTCGGCAACAACACATACAACTGGAGTGCCATGACCGACAAGTACGACAGCAACAGCTCTGATGCGGCCAATTCGGCTGTGGCTTCGCTGATGTTTGATGTGGGTATCTCCGTGGACATGGAATATGCAGCAAAGGCCAGCGGAGCGTTTTCCGCAGCAGTGGCTCCGGCTTTGATGAACTACTTCAACTACGACAAAAACATCAAATACCTGGACCATTATTATTATAGTTTGGGAGAATGGACGGACATCATCTACCGTGAACTTGCCGCTTCGAGACCGATTTACTACTCCGGTTCTTCAGAAGACTACAAAAACGCCCACGCCTTTGTGTGCGACGGCTACCGCGACGGCTACTTCCACATCAACTGGGGTTGGGGCGGAATAAGCAACGGTTACTTCCTTCTGTCGGTGCTCGACCCCGACGTACAGGGCGCTGGCGGCAGCGCATATGGCTACGGTTTTAGCCAATATGCCGTGACCAACATACAGAAGCCGCAGGAGAATGCCGTGGTTGAGCCTTACTATCTGAACAAAAACGATTTTGCAGTGTCGAAGTCACAGGCAGCGTTGAGCGAAACGCTTACGTTCAAAGGTCTTTTCTTCAACGCAGGTCTTCTTGCAAGCACCGTAAACTGGGGCTTGATGGTAGTCAGCGCAGCGGACGACACCACCTACGTGGCCGGCAACAGCGGTTCCTACCAGCCTGATGGCGGTACGGGAGTGATGAAAGTCAGCTTGGAGCAGTTCCCCAAAGCCGAAGGTGTATACGACGTATATCCCGCCTACCAGGACCCCAACACCAAGGTTTGGTATAAGACCTACTCTGCAGCGAATGTCAACGGCAGTCTCGTAGCAACGGTAAGCGGTTCCAACGTGACTTTCGCCAAGCCTTCGGCAGGTACATGTACACTTACAGTGTCTGACTTCGCCGCATCATCTACCCTATACACCGGAAACCGCTACACGGCTACGGTCAATTTGAGCGACAGCGGAGCGGAATATTACGGCAAGGTGTTCCTCTATGTTATGTATAAGGGTTCTAACGATTATGCATCGGTCTATGGAACCACGATAAACATCGACAACGGAATGACGCAGAAGTTCTCCTTCACGGGTTATGCTCCCACGAAGGCCGGCGACTATGAACTGCTGTTGACGGACTGGCAATACAACCCAATCAGCGAAAGAATTCCAGTTACAGTGGTTGAAGCTCCGTCGGGAACGGTGTCAATGAAGCTTGTCAACCAGCTCCGCATAGCAAATCCGAAGGCTGTGTCTGCCGACAACGTGTCTGTTTCCGCCACAATCAGAGGTATATCCGGTTTGTTTGACAACACTATAACCCTCGGATTCTTTAGAAACGGAGAAAGCGAAAGCAGCGATATGATAAGCCAAAAGGCCATCATCGGCAGCGGCGACGAGGTGACTGTTGTGTTTGAGGGTGAACTGCCCAACGCAGAAGTGGGCGACAAATACCTGGCGGCAATCTATTACCTGGACAACAAACAGTGGGTTACCCTGCCTGCAATAGGCGCCAACTACAACCGTCTGTCGTTTACCATCGGTTCTCTCACTGGCATCAACAGCGTAAGCTCTGCATCAGCATCAGGCGAAACCCGCGTCTACACTCTGTCAGGCACTCTCGTAGGTACCTACAAGGCAGCCAATCCCGACCTGAAGTCGCTTCCCAAAGGACTCTATGTCGTGAAGAGAGGCACTGAGGTGAAGAAAGTAAGGAACTGAGAACCTTCTGAATAAGGCTAAGGACTTTCTGAGTGAAGAGCGAAGAAACGACGTTCGGTGGCCGAAGGAAATTGAAAATCGATGGCCAAAGGAAAGTCAAAGCCAATTCATTTGCATGAAGCACTCTAAGCGAATTTAGCAGGCGCTGCGCCCTTTGCGCAGCGCCTCTTGCTTAAAAGACATGTGCCAAGGCCGCCAAAAAAACGCTGACAAACCTAACTGTACCGATTATTTTTCTTACTTTTGCAAAGTAGGACTTACAAAAACACTACATAAATAAATTTTATGGACTTAGTAAAACAAATCATCGAACGCGCTAAGAGCAACAAACAGCGCATTGTGCTCCCCGAAGCCACCGAGGAACGCACTCTGAAAGCTGCCGACCGTGTGCTGGCCGACGGCGTGGCAGACCTTATCCTCATCGGCAACAACGCCGAAATCGCAGCCTTGGCTGAGAAGTGGGGACTGAAAAACATCGACAAGGCCACCATCATCGATCCTGAAAACAACCCCAAGGCTGAGGAGTATGCCACTCTTCTGGCTGAGCTTCGCAAGAAGAAGGGTATGACAATAGAGCAGGCACGCGAGCTGGTGAAGAACCCTCTCTACCTCGGTTGCATGATTATCAAGACCGAAGGTGCCGACGGACAGATCAGCGGAGCACTGAGCACTACAGGCGACACTCTGCGTCCGGCTCTGCAAATCATCAAGTGCGCACCTGGCATCTCATGCGTGAGCGGTGCAATGCTGCTCATAACCAAGCAGCCGCAGTATGGCGAAAACGGCGTGCTCGTAGTGGGCGACGTAGCTGTAACGCCTATGCCCGACGCACAGCAGTTGGCTCAGATTGCCGTATGCACAGCACAGACTGCCAAGAGCGTAGCCGGATTTGCTGATCCGCGCGTTGCTATGCTGAGCTTCTCCACCAAGGGAAGCGCAAAGCATGAGGTGGTAGACAAGGTTGTGGAGGCCACAAAACTGGCCAAGGAGCTTGACCCGACACTGAAGGTTGACGGAGAACTGCAGGCTGACGCCGCTCTCGTACCATCAGTAGGTGAGAAGAAGGCTCCCGGAAGTGATATCGCCGGCCACGCCAACGTGCTGGTATTCCCTTGCCTCGAAGTAGGAAACATCGGCTACAAGCTCGTGCAGCGTCTTGGCGATGCCGAAGCTCTCGGTCCCATCCTGCAAGGTATCGCTCGCCCTGTGAACGACCTGAGCCGCGGATGCTCCGTAGATGACATATATAAGATGGTAGCAATCACTGCTTGCCAGGCAATGGACGCAAAAAAATAAAAAACCATGAAGATATTAGTTTTGAACTGCGGTTCTTCTTCCATTAAGTACGCACTGTATGACATGGACAACAAGACCGTGATGACATCGGGCGGCGCAGAGCGCGTGGGACTTGACGGTGCTTTTGTCAAGGTGAAACTGCCCAACGGCGAGAAGAAACAGATAATGCACGACATACCGGAGCACACCGAGGGAGTGAAATTCATATTCAGTCTGCTCACCGACCCGGAGATTGGCGTGATAAAAGACCTCAAGGAGATTGACGCTGTGGGTCACCGCATGGTGCACGGAGGCGAGAAATTCAACAAGAGCGTGGTGCTCAACGACGAAGTGCTCAAGGCTTTCGAGGCTTGCAGCGACCTCGCTCCGCTCCACAACCCGGCCAACCTCAAGGGCGTAAAGGCCGTTTCGGAACTGATGCCCGGTCTGCCTCAGGTGGGAGTATTCGACACTGCTTTCCACCAGACCATGCCGAAGCACTCTTATATGTATGCCGTTCCCTACGAACTGTATGAGAAATACGGCGTGCGCCGCTACGGTTTCCACGGCACAAGTCACCGCTACGTGTCGCAGCGCGTGTGCGACTATCTCGGAGTGAAGCCCGAAGGACAGAAGATTATCACCTGCCACATAGGCAACGGAGGTTCTATCGCAGCTGTTAAAGACGGCAAGTGCGTTGACACCTCAATGGGTCTCACACCGCTCGAAGGCTTGATGATGGGTACCCGCAGCGGCGACATCGACGGCGGAGCCATCGCTTACATAGAGAAGAAGCTCGGACTTGACGCCGACGGCATATCCAATCTGCTCAACAAGAAGAGCGGTCTGCTCGGCGTTTCGGGCATTTCTTCAGATATGCGCGAGATATTCTCAGCCAACGAGGCAGGCAACGAGCGTGCAAAACTCGCCTTCGAGATGTACTGCTACCGCATACGCAAGTATGTAGGATCATACGCTGCCGCCATGAACGGATGCGACATCATCGTGTTCACTGCCGGTGTGGGCGAGAACCAGGCCGACGTTCGTCAGAGCGTTTGCGAGGGTCTGAGCTTCATGGGCGTGGAACTCGACGTTGAGAAGAACATGGGTATTCACGGCGAAGAGGCCATCATATCTACTCCCAACTCTAAGATTAAGGTGGTTGTAATACCTACCGACGAGGAGCTGATGATTGCCACAGACACGATGAACCTGCTGTAAGCAAGGCGCACAGCACATCAATAGTTACAGAAAAGGGAAGGATACCACATGGTGTCCTTCCCTTTTTGCTTTGTATAACGTCCTTATTCCGATGTCTGATTCCTATATCTCCTTCGTTGCATCGGCCAGCCATTGGCGGTCAGCCTCATCGTCGAGCAGGGGCGAGAGCTTGGCGTAGACAGTGCGATGGTAGTCGTTGAGCCATGCGCGTTCTTCACTTGTGAGCATAGACATGTCTATTGGTTCAGTGTCGATGGGGCATAGCGTGAGCGGTTCAAACTGGAGGAAGCGGCCAAACTCCGTGGTTTTGTAGTCGGTTATCAGCAGAGTGTTCTCCGTGCGCACGCCGAAACGTCCGGCGAGATACAGTCCCGGCTCGTCGGTGACGGTCATTCCGGCCACCAAGGGCGTGGGTTTCCACTCCATACGTATCTGGTGAGGACCTTCATGCACATTGAGGAACGAACCAACGCCGTGACCAGTGCCGTGCATATAGTTGATTCCCTCACGCCACATGGCCTCACGGGCAAGTATGTCGAGCTGGGTTCCGCTCGCCCCGTTGGGGAATTTGCACATCTCAAGCTGTATGTGACCCTTGAGCACAAGAGTATATATGTGGCGCATCTCCTCCGTGATAGGCCCAAGAGCGATGGTGCGCGTTATGTCAGTAGTGCCGTCGGGATACTGCGCACCACTGTCTATCAGCACAAATCCTTCAGGTTTAAGTTCAACGTCGGTATCGGGCGTGGGCTCATAGTGCACTATCGCGCCGTGCTCACCGTAGGCCGCAATGGTGTCGAACGATATGCCCCGGAACAGCGGACTGGCCGCACGCAGCCCCGTAAGTTTGCGGTCGATGGACAGTTCGGTCTGTCCGCCGGCAGCCACAGCGGGTTTCAGCCACCGCAAGAACTTGACCAAAGCCACTCCGTCGCGCAACATGGCACGGCGGAAGCCCTCTATCTCCACCTCGTTCTTCACCGCTTTCATGGCCGGAACGGGCGAATTGGCCGCTACGGTAAGGCTGCTTTTCTCCGTCTTGTACAGCGTATAGTTAGTCTCGTTGGGGTCCATCAGTATGTTGTAGCCGCCATACGAGCGCAGTCCCTCCCCTACTCTATCGTATTCGTCAGTGCCCACGCCGCACTCAGCCAAATGGTTTCTCACCTCGTCGGTGAGTTTCCTGCTGTCCACATACAGCGTTGCGCTGTCGCTACCTATGAGCAGATAGGCCACAAACACCGGGTTGCAGTGAACATCACTGCCACGCAGGTTGAGCGTCCAGGCGATATCGTCGAGGGCAGACACCAACATTCCCTCAGCATGTAGACTGCGCAGAGCAGTCCTTATGCGCTTCAACTTCTCTGAAACCGGTTCTCCGGCATACTCCAACGGGTGCACCTCTATCGGGTTCAGCGGTATTTCGGGACGGTCGTGCCATATCTGCCGCAGCGGATCAAAGTTGGTTCTTACGGTTATGCCGCCGTTTGCGCGCAACTCTTCGATGAGGTCGCTCACCGTGTTGGCCGAATTGACAAAACCGTCGATGCCCACCTGTGCACCGTTTGTGGCCGCGAGCTTGCATCCAAGCCATTGGCTTATCGAGGGCGTACCCTCTATCCGCTCCTTCATAAGGGTGAATCCCGTGCCCTCAAGTTGCTCGGCGGCAGCGAGGAAATAGCGCGAATCGGTCCACAGTGCAGCATCGTTGAGAGTGACGACAGCCGTGCCGGCAGAACCGTTGAAACCGCTTATGAACTCACGTCCCTGCCAGTGGGCCGGAATATACTCACCGTTGTGCGGATCGGTGCTGGGAAATATGAACGCGTCGAGGTGTTCTCGCGCCATCAGACTGCGCAGTTCGGCCAGTCGTAACCGTATTTTTTCACTATTCTTGTAACTCATTAATGGAATTGTAAATTGTACTTGGCAAAGGTAAACCTTTTCAGAATTAATAACAAATTAAACTGGTGTATAAACTCCACTCATACTGTTTTTTTGCTAACTTTGCGCAACCTTCAATGAAGGAGACATTATTTAAACACTTAAATACACAAACAATTATGGCATTCTTAACTAACGAAAAACTGACAATCGTCGGCGCAGCCGGTATGATTGGCTCAAACATGGTCCAGACAGCCCTCACTATGGGACTCACCAGCGACATTTGCCTCTACGACGTGTTCTCTCCCGAGGGCGTAGCTGAGGAAATGCGCCAGAGCGGTTTCGGTGATGTGAAGATCACAGCCACCACTGACGCCAAGGAAGCATTCACAAACGCTAAGTATATCATCTCTTCAGGTGGCGCACCCCGTAAGGCTGGCATGACACGTGAGGACTTGCTGAAGGGCAACTGCGAGATTGCAGAAGGCCTGGGCAAGAACATCAAGGAGTATTGCCCCGACGTTAAGCACGTGGTTATCATCTTCA
>CAVKVO010000019.1:0-2482 GCA_963659575.1 Prevotella sp. CAG:1031 | reverse complement strand
CTGGTGGAAGGAGTGGTGTCAAAACCTTTGGCGAGGCCGCCTTGGCTCGTTTCCTTGTAGAGAGACGGCAGGTCGTGGCCGGTTTGCTTCATCACGTTGACCACCTTGTCGAACGACACGCGGTGACTGCCGTCGGAGAACGAGGCGTAGAGGTCGGCATCGAGGGCACGGGCGGCGGCAAAGGCGTTGCGCTCTATGCACGGTATCTGCACCAGTCCGCACACGGGGTCGCACGTCATGCCGAGGTGGTGCTCCAGTCCCATCTCAGCAGCATACTCAATCTGCGACGGACTGCCGCCGAACAACTGGCACACGGCGGCTGAAGCCATGGCGCAAGCCACTCCAACCTCGCCCTGACAACCCACGTCGGCACCCGAGATGGAGGCGTTGTGCTTCACGATATTGCCCACGAGACCTGCCGTGGCTATGGCGTTGAGTATGCGCGTCTCGTTGAATCCGTGACCCTTTTGCATATGGTAGAGCACCGACGGGAGCACTCCGCACGCTCCGCAAGTGGGCGCAGTGACGATTGTGCCTCCCGAGGCGTTCTCCTCGCTCACGGCCAGGGCGTAGGCGTAAACCAGTCCGCGCGACTGCAACGACTGCTTGTATCCCATGGCCTTCACGTAGTATGTGGGAGCCTTGCGCATCAGGTTGAGCGGTCCCGGAAGCCGTCCCTCGTGGTCTATACCGCGCTCTACGGACTCCTTCATGGCCGTCCACACCTCACCGAGATAGTCCCAAAGCTCGCGTCCTTCGCTCAGTTCCACGTATTCCCAGTAGCTGCGGCCGTTGCTGTAGCACCACTCCATTATCTCCGTCATGGTGTTCATCCGGTACACCTCGGGCGTGTTGAACATATCGTCACTGCCCTTGCCCTCCGACAGCGCACCGCCTCCGATACTGTAGACAGTCCACGTGTCCACCGTGCGCCGCTCCTCGTCGAGAGCCTTAAACCTCATTGCGTTGGGGTGAAAGGGCAGCGTGGTGCCCGGCATCCACACTATTTCCACCGGAGCCGTGCCCTTGAGCACATCTGTTATGGCCACGTCGGTCATGTGGCCGCGCCCCGTTGCCGCCAAACTGCCGTAGAGAGTCACCTCGAAAGTCCTCGCCTCCTTGTTGCGCTCAAGGAAGATTCTCGCCGCGCGCTGCGGTCCCATGGTGTGGCTACTCGACGGCCCTTTGCCTATTCTGAACAGTTCCCTTAGCGATTTCATCCTGAATGTCTCCTTTGCTTTTGCCCGTTGCGTAAGTATATTGCGCCGGATTGTATGTCTATAAAAAAGGTATGGCTTGAAGCGATGCAAAGAACGTCCAAACCATACCGTGCGAAAATTATCCTCGTCTCGTTTACTTCTTGTACTTGTCAGCCTGCGACTTGATAAGCTCCACGTCGTTGAAGTAGTCAATGCGCATGGCGTGGCGCACCTCGTCCATGGTGGTAGCCGCCGTTTCGCGAGCCTTTTCCGTGCCGCGCTTCAGCAGGTTGAATATCTCGGGGATGTCCTGCTCCAGTTCGTGACGGCGCACACGCATCGGCTCAAGCATATTGTTTATCACCGTGTTGAGGAATTTCTTGCACTTCATGTCGCCCAGTCCGCCGCGGCGGTAGTGGTCTTTCAGCTCGTCGAGATTGGCGTAGTCAGGCCAGTAGTTGGCGAAATCCTCGTCGGTGCAGAACGCGTCAAGATAGGTGAACACCGCATTGCCCTCCACCTTGCCCGGGTCGTCCACACGCAAGTGATCAGGATCGGTGTACATCGAGCGCACCTTTTGCCACACGTCCTCAGCCGTGTCGCTCAGATAGATGCAGTTGCCCAGGCTCTTGCTCATCTTCTCCTTGCCATCGGTGCCGGGCAGACGACGTGCAGTGGCGTTTTCGGGCAGCATGATGTCCGGTTCCACGAGCACATTGCCGCCGTATGTACCATTGAAGCGGCGCACCAGTTCGCGCGTCACCTCAAGCATAGGCTCCTGGTCCTCACCTGCGGGCACCGTAGTGGCCTTGAACAGCGTGATGTCAGCCGCCTGGCTCACCGGATAGCAGAAGAATCCCAGCGGTATGTTGGCCTCAAAGTTGCGCATTTTTATCTCTGTCTTCACCGTAGGGTTGCGCTGCACGCGGCTCACCGTGATGAGGTTCATCAAGTAGGTGGTAAGTTCCGCCAACTCCGGTATCTGACTCTGCACGAATATGGTGCATTTCTCCGGGTCAAGTCCAGCGGCGAGATAGTCCAGCGCCACCTCTATCAGGTTTTGGCGAATCTTTTCCGGGTTGTCGGCGTTGTCGGTCAGCGCCTGCACGTCGGCCATGAACACGAACATCTGCTTGTAATCACCCTCGTTTTGCAGCTGCACTCTCCTGCGGAGCGAGCCGATGTAGTGCCCCAAGTGGAGCTTGCCTGTGGGCCTGTCGCCCGTGAGTATCACTCTTTCCATTTATTTATCCTTGATTGTTTGTCTTATGTTTGTCGCCAAA
>CAVKVO010000018.1:0-19581 GCA_963659575.1 Prevotella sp. CAG:1031 | reverse complement strand
CAAATCCTATGCATATTTGACCCAAATCCTATGCATATTTTTTGGCCGTTGCAACATATTGTATATCAAAGGGTTGCAAAGGCGAGTTTTGGAAGAATCTTTACAGATGTACTTGTGAATAAAATGGACATTTTTTTTGAGGGAAGAGGGAAGAACGAAGAGTGAAGAATCAATGTGCGGTGGCCGAAGGGAAAGCCAAAGCCAATCAATGTGCGTGAAGGCTTAGTAGGCGAAGCGTCCTCGCTTTGACCTTGGCGCAGAGGGAAGGCTGTAGTAGGCGCTGCGCCCTCCTGCCCTGCGCGCAGCGATTCTTCGTTCTTCATTTTGCGTAAGCGATTCTTCATTTTCAACCCCCAAGGGGAGATTTTTTGAGAGTTTATGATTAATTTTGCAGTTATTGGATGGCAAGGACTGTAGCGACTGCCACATGTATACATATATAATAAGGTGACAAGAACTGACATCGCACCGACTGTTACATATATAATAAGGTGAGAACAACCAACATCGTACTAACTATACATTATATATATAATAAGGTGTAACAACCAACGTCACGCCGACTACACATTAATATATATAATAAGGTGACAAGACCGACACATCCTACTGCCTATATATCTATTTAATCTATGAGACAAAAGATAGACTGCTTCATCACGTGTGGAGCATACGCTGACATAGAACCGCTGGTGAACACGCTGCACGACAGTAAGGCCGTGAGCAGGATATACCTGATTGTGCCGGAAAGTGGACTGAACGATGAGGACAAGTTGCCTTCGGACTGCCGAACGATTGTGGCAGACAGACCGACGAGCAGCAACACGATGGGCGCAATAGCACAACGGGCTGAGGCTGACTACGCCCTGCTGCTGACAAAACCGGAAGGAACGACGCTCGGACAGACTGCCATTGAGCGGTTGCTGCGCGTGGCAGAGGACTCCAACGCGGCACTCGTGTACGCCGACCGATATACCGTCATCGGAGGGGAGCGCACCGCACACCCCACGATAGACTATCAGGAGGGAAGTATACGCGACGACTTCGACTTCGGTTCGGTGATATTGCTCAAATCGAGTCTGCTCCACAGTTATCTGACACAGGAAAACAAGGCCGACTACAAATACGCTGGACTGTATGACCTGCGGCTCTTCCTCAGTCGCAAAGGGCAGATATTCCACATCAACGAATATCTCTACACCGAAGAGGAGACCGACACGAGAACCAGCGGAGAGAAGCAGTTTGACTATGTGAACCCGGCCAACCGCGAGGTGCAGGTGGAGATGGAACAGGCGGCTACGGCACATCTGGAGGCCATCGGGGCGCGAATAGACACGTCGCACTATCAGCAGCCGGACTTCAACGAGCAGGATTTTGACACGGAAGCGTCGGTAATCATCCCCGTGAGGAACAGGGAGAAAACCATTGTGGACGCCGTGGAAAGTGCTCTGAGTCAAAAAGCTGACTTCAAATACAACGTTATAGTGGTGGACAACCACTCCACCGACCGCACAACGGAACTGCTGGACGGCATAAGCGACGCAAGGCTGATACACATTGTGCCCGAACGCACTGACCTGGGCATTGGCGGATGCTGGAACACAGCCGTGAACGACAGTCACTGCGGACGCTTTGCGGTGCAGTTAGACAGTGACGATCTATACAGTTCGCCGCACACGCTGCAAACCATAGTCAACGCTTTCCGCAAGCAAAAGGCTGCCATGATTGTGGGGTCATACCGTATGTGCGACTTCGACCTGAACACTCTGCCGCCGGGACTCATTGCCCACAAGGAGTGGACCGACGAGAACGGAGCGAACAACGCACTGCGCATCAACGGATTGGGAGCACCGAGGGCATTCTTTACACCGCTGTTGAGACAGGTACAATTCCCCAACACGAGCTACGGTGAGGACTATGCCTTGGGACTAATCTTTTCACGGCAATACCGGATTGGACGAATATACGACGAACTGTATCTCTGCCGCCGTTGGCAGGGCAACAGCGACGCTGCTCTTTCGGTGGAAAAGGTGAACGCCAACAACCTATATAAAGACCGTCTGCGCACGCTTGAGATTGAGGCGCGCCGACAGATGATTGAGGGAAAGGCCGACCAACTGGACGGCAACGCACTGTCGAGATTCTTCAACCGCCAACTGGAGACATGGGCGGATGCCCGCTCCAGATACCGCGACCTGCAGGATGTGGAGACAAAGGAGCTGAACTGCGACACGATAACGCTGATGGCGCAGTTCAACCCGGCACGCATCACGTCGACCGGAGCACGCATAGACAAGCGGTCGATTGACCAGAGACCGTGTTTTCTCTGCGCCGACAACCGTCCCGCAGAGCAGACAAGGAAGGCGGAAGGCAGTCGTCACGAACTGCTGGTGAACCCCTACCCCATCTTGCCGATGCACTTCACCATACCGTCGCTGCGACATGAGCCTCAGAGGATATGCGGCGGCAGTGGCAACATAGCGGAGATGTACCGACTGTTGGAGGAATATCCGCAGTTGACCGTGTTCTACAACGGACCTCACTGCGGTGCTTCGGCTCCCGACCACGCCCATCTGCAAGCCGGAACGAGCGGACTGCTGCCCCTGCAACAGCACTGGCAGAGACTGTCGCGCAACCTGACGGAGGCGGTGAAGCACGGCGACGACGAGGGCATCTGGCTCATAAACGATTATCCCTGTGCCGCCCTGGTGATAAAGAGTCACAAGGCTGACACCGGCACGAGGCTGTTCTCGCAACTATATAACGCCCTGCCACATCCCACTGACGAACCGGAACCGATGATGAACATCGTGGCATGGCGCAGTGGAGAAAGCTACATAGCGGTGGTGTTCCCACGCCGCAAGCACCGTCCGGCGTGCTACGGAGCTGAGGGAGACGACAGCCTGCTCGTAAGTCCCGGTGCGCTCGACATGGCTGGACTGCTCATTACGCCGCGCAAGGAAGACTTCGAGCGATTGACAGCCGACCGGGCTGTGGCGATACTGAAAGAGGTTTCGGTGACGGAAGAGGAGACAAACGACATAATGACCCGACTGAAACAAGCCGACAAATACGGTCAGCACACCGTGAAGAAGGGCAAGGAACCAGAGGTGTCGGTAGGTATCGTGAGCGGCAAGAGCATCAAGTTTGCCCTCAACGCGCCCTATTCGGCCAAGGGAGAAACCATTGAGGGCGAACAGACAGTGGAACTGAACGAGGGCGGAATACTGTGGCGCGGCAACCAATACCGCGAACTGACCTTCACGCCGCAGCATCCCGACGCGTCGTTCTCGCTGCACGATGTGACGATAGGCGTGAACTTCCACTGGGAAAGGCGCGAAACGCAGGTGTTCAACGGTACGCTCCGCCTTGTGGTAGAGGCCGACAACATAACGGCAATCAATCTGCTGCCAGTGGAAAAATACCTCATCAGCGTGATTTCAAGCGAGATGAAAGCCACCTCGTCGGCCGAACTTCTCAAGGCGCACGCCGTGATTTCGCGCAGTTGGTTGCTCGCCCAGATGGAGAAAAGGCAGCGTATGCACGAAGGACAAAACAGCTTTTTCTCATTCATAAAGCACGAAAACGAGATAATAAGGTGGTATGACCGTGAGGACCACACGATATTCGACGTGTGCGCCGACGACCACTGCCAACGCTATCAGGGCATCACGAAGGCAAGTAGCCGTCAGGTGGCCGACGCCGTGAGGGCAACCCGCGGTCAAGTGTTGGCCTATGACGACGAGATATGCGACGCGCGCTTCAGCAAATGTTGCGGAGGCGTGACCGAGGAGTTCCAGTATTGTTGGGAGAATACGCCCAAGCCATATCTTCTGGCGGTGCGCGACGGAGTAGGAACCATGCCGCCTGACCTGACCCAAGAGGCCAACGCCGAGCAGTGGATTCGCACTGCGCCCGATGCGTTCTGCAACACGAGCGACAGAAAGGTGCTCTCGCAGGTGCTCAACGACTACGACCAGGAGACGCCGGACTTCTACCGCTGGCACGTAAGTTACACTCAAGAGGAACTTGCCGAACTGATTAAGGAGAAGACGGGCACCGACTTCGGAGGCATAGTAGACCTGATTCCGGTGGAAAGAGGCAAGAGCGGACGCATCTGCCGACTGAAGATAGTGGGCACAAAGACTACACTCACCATCGGCAAAGAGCTGGAAATAAGGCGCGCACTCAGCAAGAGCCACCTGTACAGCAGTGCGTTTGTGGTGGACAAGGAAGGCACACGCGACGGTTTGCCCGAGCGTTTCGTGCTCACAGGAGCCGGTTGGGGTCACGGAGTGGGACTCTGCCAGATAGGAGCAGCCATGATGGGAGAACAGGGTTACGGCTACGACCGCATACTGCTGCACTATTACCGTGGCGCAGACATAAAGAAACTGTATACATAACAGGTACGATAAAATGAAAAAAAACATAAGTCCGTGGGCATGGGTGCCCACGCTATACTTCGCCGAAGGGTTGCCATATGTGGCAGTGATGACCATTTCGGTGACGATGTACAAACGTTTGGGAATATCAAACACCGACATAGCTCTCTACACCGGTTGGCTGTACCTGCCATGGGTGATAAAACCACTGTGGAGTCCGTTTGTTGACATACTGAAAACGAAGCGGTGGTGGGTGACAACCATGCAGTTCATACTGGCCATAGCACTGGCCGGCATCGCACTGACCATACCCACAGACATGTTTTTCAGGCTCACTCTGGCCTTTTTCTGGCTGGTTGCCTTCACCTCAGCCACCCACGACATTGCCGCAGACGGTTTTTATATGCACGCTCTCACGGAGCATCAGCAGTCGTGCAACGTCGGGGTAAGAAGCACATTCTACCGCATAGCCAACGTGGTGGGACAAGGTTTTCTCGTTGTCTTGGCCGGACACATGAAGGAACACTACGGCGCAAGTATACCGATGGCGTGGACAACGGTATTCGCCATACTGTCGGTGTTCTTCCTCGCGTCTTCCATCTACCACAGCATTGTGCTACCCAGGCCTAAGAGCGACCGTCCTGTGGGCAGAAGCGGTACAGGAGCCATCTGGGAAGACTTCATCGCCACATTCAAGAGTTTCTTCCGCAAGAAGCATATCGGCACTGCGCTGCTCTTCATGCTACTATACAGACTGCCTGAAGCGCAGCTTGTAAAACTGATAAGTCCCTTTCTGCTCGACCCAGTGGACAAGGGCGGACTCGGTCTCTCCACCAAAGCGGTGGGCTTGGTGTACGGTACTGTGGGCGTAATCGGTCTCACCGCCGGCGGCATCATAGGCGGTTTCGCAGCGGCAATGGGTGGACTGAAGAAATGGCTCTGGCCTATGGCGTGGAGCATGTCGCTCACTTGTCTCACGTTTGTCTATCTCAGTCATGTGCAAGACCACTCGCTGCTGACCATCAACCTGTGCGTTTTCATTGAACAGTTCGGCTACGGCTTCGGTTTCACCGCCTATATGCTCTACCTTATATACTTCTCTGAAGGTGAGCACAAGACCTCCCACTATTCGATATGCACCGGTTTTATGGCCCTGGGCATGATGCTTCCGGGCATGGCAGCGGGCTGGATTCAGGAAACAATTGGCTATAAGAACTTCTTTATCTGGACAATGATTTGCTGCCTGTTCACCATCGGCGTTTGCGCTTTCATCAAGATAGACCCGCAATTCGGCAAGAAAAAGAAATAAAGGTCGCGATTTAGGGCAAAGCAAAACATACATTTAGGGCAAGCGAAACATACATTTAGGGTAAGCAAATCATACAGAATCACCTTAGAACATGAACCACAAAGGCACGCAGGAGCGGCAATCGCCCACAACGGCAACACCGGTTGCAGGCAGCAGGACGGCCAGTCTGTCACTGCGGTGGATGCTGTCGCTTGCCGTGGCCGAATGGTTTCCGATGGCCTTTCTGCTCACTTCGATGGCTCTGTACAAGCGTCTCGGCATGGACAACGAGGACATTGCCTACTACAGTTCGCTGCTTTTCCTCCCGTGGGTGTTCTCTCCAGTGATTGAAAGACTAATCCCTACATCGCTCAACAGCCGCAACTCCATCGTGACACTGGAGATTATAGCCAGTCTGCTCGTGATGTACATCGGTTCAAGCGTCATGTCGGGGTCGTCAGCAACCACACTTTCTGTCCTTTTCCTGCTGTCCGGCACGTGCGGAGTGGTGCACAACGTGGAGGCATCGCGCCTTGCCGACAGGCACAACGCCACCGACAACCCGAGGAAATACACCACGATACAAACCGTGGCGTGCTTTGTTGCGGTCACGGCGTGCCACGGTCTTGCAGTCAGTTTTGCCGGAAACATGGAAGTACTGACGCGCAACGTTAGACATTCGTGGGAGTTTACGTTCTACATCCTTGCCGGAGTGATGGCGTGCCTCGCCATTCTGCACTGCGTAACGCTGCCATCGGCGGATACGGAGAAAACACTTCCCGATACTGAGCGAAATCTTTCTGATACCGAGCATACCCTTTCCAACACAGGAAACGTCCTTTCCGACAACACCGAACAATCCCTTTCCAACCAGAAACCCGACGCTTCACAACTGCAAAACTTGCTGAAGAGCCTGCGCACTGCCCCGAAGGCGTGGATAGTTGCCGCATGCATCGTGGTATACCTGTTGCCCGAAGGGTTTACAATGCCCTCTTCCGTACTCTTTTTCATAGACGCAAGGCACAACGGAGGCCTCGGTTTGTCGCCGTCGGAATACGGTTTGGCATGGGGAACAGAAGGCTTCGCCGCGTTTCTCTTTGGCCTTTTTATAGGAAAAATTCTCACTGACAGATGGAAACCGGGACGATGGATGTGGCTAATGGCCGTTGCCGCCACTATTCCCAACATCGCCTACCTATACCTAAGCCGCGAGATGCCCACCGACATGACCACGGTTAGCCTCTGCGTGATGGTGCGTCAGGCGGTGACAGGCTTCGGGTTGTCGCTCTGTCTGCACGGCATAACAACGCCCGACGGCCATCTGAAGCCTTCCAAACTGCGCTTTCGCCGTGCGGCAATCATCGCCTTGCCGATGTTCATTGGCGGCATGCACTCCGGGATATTGCAGGACGCCATAGGCTACCGCGCGTTTTTCGCCATTGCGATAGGCGCAACGGTGGTGACAATAGCGGCAGCCATACTGACTACAAGGACTCTGAACAATTCTTTTTAACCATACACAGTGAGGTTATACACACCTCCGAAACTAATCAAAAACGTTTTTATTATGAGAAAAACAAAACACTTTGCAGCACTGTTATTACTGTTTGTCATGTCGATGTTCACGCTTTCGTCGTGTACAAACAGCGATATGGACCAGGCTTACGACCTGAGTGGGTATTGGCAAGGCACCATCTATGGCAACTACTACTCCAACCGATACCACAACACCAACATCTATGACACGGAAATACTGTTTGTGCAGGACGGAGCATTCTCGAATGGCGGCACGGGAGTGGAGAGAGACTACGACCGATACGGTCTCGTCAACGAGTGCGGCTTTGAATGGGAGGTGGTGAACGGCTACATCTACCTGTATTACAACGACGGCTACCGCATAATAATACGCCAGTATGAACTCTATTCGCGCGGCTACAGCCAAAGGTTCAGGGGCTCTTTCGACGAGTATTACACCGGAGAGCAACTGGCAACGTTCGACTTGATAAAGACAAGTGGCTGGAGCAGTTATGCCAAGAAGCACGAAATGCAACCATTGGAACAGGATTCAACGGAAACAACTGTGAAAGAAAAGGGAGACAAACAATGAAGAAAATTGAAACAACAGAACTGAACGACAACGTAATCGAGACTATCGGCAAGGAGTGGATGCTCGTAACAGCCGGACGCGAGGACAAGTACAACACCATGACTGCCTCTTGGGGCTGCATAGGATGGCTGTGGAACAAGCCCGTGGCGGTGATTTTCATACGTCCGGAACGCTACACTCACGAGTTTACCGAGCAGGATGTGCCCATCACATTGGCCTTTCTCGGCAACTCACCCGAGGCGAAAAAGGCCTATAACTTCTGTGGATCGAAGTCTGGCCGCGACTTTGACAAAGCCAAGGAGACCGGACTGGAACCGGTTGCGACTGAGAACGGCGGCGTAACGTTTCGCCAGGCGCGGCTGACTCTGGAGTGCCGCAAACTCTACAAGGACTGTTTGAAGCCCGAATGTTTCGTTGACCGCAGCTTGACGCAGTGGTATGGCGAAAAGGGAGGCTACCACGACGTGTATATCGTGGAAATTGTCAACGCCTATACCGAGGTGTAAAAGACATAGAAAGACACAAAAGCAGATGCCCGTCTGATACGTTATGTACCGGACGGGCATCTTTTTTTGTATCGTTTTACGTCAAATGCAGAAGACTACTTGCGCGCTATCAAGTCATGCACCGAAGGTTATCGGCGTCCACCGAGCGTTATGCCGTGGGAACCTGCACCTCCTCCGCCACCGCCGACGCGTGATGCGCCACTGTTCATGTGCATTGAAGACGCGCCACTGTTGGACGAACCGAAGCTGGCACCACGACTGGGAGTGCCCATGTTTACACGCTGTGTGGACACGTTGCCGCGAAACGAAGACGTAGCATTGCTGCCGGAAGTGCCTACACCTAAGCGTGAAGCTCCGAATGTGCTGCGCTGAGTGTTCAAAGTGCTGCGCTGGGTATTGAGCGTGCTGTTGCGTTGAGTGTTAAGCGTGCTATTTCGCTGGGTGTTAAGTGTATTATTGCGCTGAGTGCTAAGCGTGCTATTTCGCTGATTATCGATAGTGCGGGCGTTGCCAAAACGCACATTTCCGTTTGTACGCACGGTAGATTCGCCTAATGTTTTCTGCGTTCCTGTGCCCACCTGAGTGCCGTTTGTTCTGCCGATAGTACTGCCCGAAACACGTATTCCGGAGTTTTGTCTGTCAGAATAGTTGCCCCTGAGTTCGCTGAACTTCACGTTCGAGCGGTTGTTGTCGCCTCTATAACCGTTGCCATTGCCCTGGTTGTTGCGGTTAACGGTTATTCTCGTGGAACTGTTGCGCTCGCCGGAACGTTCTCCGCGGAAGTCTCCACGGTTCCAACGGTCACGCATACCGATGCGGTTGTCCTGGTTGCGGAATGTGTCGCGATAGCCGTGGTAGTAGCTGCGGCCGCCATTGGAACGCCAGCTGTGGCCTCCACGGTAGGAAACGTACACCGCAGGACGGGAGAAATAGAAGAATGAGCGCTGCGGATAGCGTGCATACACTCCGAAATGCCAGCATCCAGCGTCCCAATAGAGCGGACGGTAGAAATAGGATGCCGCACAGAACGTGCTCCACTGCCAGTCCAACAGGACGTAGCTCATGTCGAGGTTGCGGCGAGTCCAGTAGTCGCTGTACACATCGTCCACTGTGGTAACTCCCATGAGGTAATCGAGGTTTATCTCATAGGCAGCGTCATACTGCTCCTGCGTCAGATTGAGTTCGTAAGCCATTTTGTCGGTGAGGAAGAATGCCTCCCTACGAGCCTGCTCATAGCTCATTGCACATGCCTGTGACACCATCACGAGCACTGCTACAAGGGTCATCATTATCCGTTTCATATCGCTTCTTGTTTTTGGTTTCTGGTGCAAAGTAACGGAAAAACAATCTGCGCCGCAAAGGATTTTCCCTAAACAAGGGAGGGAAAATCCCTACCGGCGAGAGATGATGGGGGAAAAGGCTGATGCCCAGTTGCAGCATTTTGTCACCGAAACGCTTTCGGGATATAAATTTATTACCTAACTTTGTGGCATAACAATAACAAATACGCCATGCCAACCATATTCTTCTACTTCGGATTGAGGTTCTTTTTCTTCACCAACGAGCATCTTCCGCCACACATTCATGTGCGCAGCAGCGACGGCAAAGCCAAATTCAGTCTGCTTGACGGCACGTTGATGGAAGAAAGTACACTAAGTGCAAAGGATCTTAAACGGGCTAGGGAAGTTATGCAGGAAAAGCGTGAGGAGTTTCTGCAAGAGTGGTACAACGTACATGGGGAATAAAGATTAAGGAGGAATTTACTATGGAAATAAGAAAACTTTGGTTTGCCGACAACCGCATCTACATTCAGACTACAGAAGGCGAGGTGCTCTATCAGTCATTGTACTTCTATCCGCGTCTGCTGCACGCCACTCCCGAGCAGTTGGCCGACTGCGAACTGTGGGACGACGGCATACACTGGGAATCTATCGACGAGGATGTGAGTTTCGAGAGTTTCCGTTATCCCGAAACGAAAGAGCCTGCACCGGGTTTGCAGACGGCCTTTCTCACCAATCCGGAACTGAACGTTTCTGCCGTAGCGCGCCGACTTGGCATAAGACAGAGTCTTTTGGCGAGCTATATCAAGGGCACAAAGAAACCGTCGGCGGAGCGAAAGACACAGATACTAAACACTATTCACGCCATAGGCCAATCGCTTATGAACGTCAATTTCTGACCTCAAGCGACACAAGTGTTCTACTTGGCGTTCATAACTGGCCCAGTTAGCCATCGTAAATGGGCCACTTACGGGTCGTAAATGGGCCATTTACGATGCAAAAGTGGCCGAGTTTTTCAGCATCTCTGCAACACTTTGTTTATCAAAGCGTTACAAATGCGCCTCAAAAAACATCCATTTGGCGTTGCGGAATATAATAATTACCTTTGCACAACACCAATAAACAAAGGTAAAAACGAGGACAATGGCAGACAAAACAACATACCACTTGCCCGCAGAATGGGCACCGCAATGGGGAGTGCAACTCACTTGGCCGCACGCCGACACCGACTGGCAACCCATTCTGGACGAGATAACCGAAACTTACGTGGAAATGGCCGTGGAAATAGCGCGGCGCGAACGGCTCATAATAGTGGCTCCCAATCCGGAAGAGGCTATTGCGGCCATAAGGACGAGGGCGAAAGATGAGTCGGAGGAAACTCTGAAAAATATCGTGACCATGGCCTGCGACACCAACGACACTTGGGCACGCGACCACGGATTCATCACCCTGCTGAACCAGGATGGCGAAAAACTACTGCTCGATTTCTGCTTCAACGGATGGGGAGAGAAGTTTGCCGCCGAAAAGGACAACGCCATCAACCGACGACTGTATGACGCTGGTGTTGTGAAGGGCTACTACGAAAGTCATCTCGACTTCGTGCTCGAAGGTGGCTCGATAGAAAGCGACGGCAAGGGTACGGTTTTCACTACCTCACAGTGCCTTATGGCTCCGCACCGCAACCAGCCGCTGGACAAAAGCGGCATAGAAGAGAGGTTGAAACAGGCTCTCCGGGCGCAGCGCATAGTGTGGATAGACCACGGGGAACTGACGGGCGACGACACCGACGGGCACATCGACACTCTGGTGAGAGTGGCTCCCGACGACACTCTGCTGTATGTGGGATGCGGAGACGACCCGACCGACGAGCAGTATGATGAACTTCGGCTCATGGAGCAACAACTTAAAGAGTTGCGAACTGCCGACGACAAACCTTACAGGTTGCTCCGACTGCCAATGCCAAGCCCAATCGTCAGAGACGGAGAGCGGCTTCCGGCCACCTATGCGAACTTTCTCGTAATAAACGGTGCGGTGCTTTGCCCCACATATGGGCAAGACGCTGCCGATAAGGAGGCATTGGAGACCATAGCCAAGGCCTTTCCAGGAAGAGAAATCGTGGGCATAGACTGCCGAAGTATCATCGTTCAGCACGGTTCATTGCACTGCTGCACTATGCAGATACCGCAATAATCCGACGCAAGCAAATCACATTAAGAATACGAAAAACTACGATATGAAGGAACTGAAGATAGGTATAGTGCAACAGCACAACACCAACGACATCAAAAACAATACGGACAAACTGGCCGAAAGCGTGGCGCGACTCGCAAAGGACGGCGCACAGCTCATCGTGTTGCAGGAACTGCACAACTCGCTCTACTTCTGCCAAGTGGAGGATGTGGACAACTTCGACTTGGCGGAAACCATACCCGGACCGTCAACAGAGCGGTTTGGCGAACTCGCCAAGGAGTATGGCGTGGTGATTGTGGTCTCGCTGTTTGAGAAAAGAGCGGCTGGACTGTATCACAACACGGCGGTTGTCATAGAGCGCGACGGCACTATTGCCGGCACATATCGCAAGATGCACATTCCGGACGACCCGGCCTACTATGAAAAGTTCTACTTCACACCGGGCGACAAGGGTTTCGTTCCAATACAGACGAGTGTGGGACGACTTGGGGTAATGGTGTGCTGGGACCAGTGGTATCCCGAGGCTGCAAGGCTCATGGCTCTGCAAGGTGCTGAAATACTCATCTATCCCACAGCCATAGGCTACGCCGCGAGCGACACCAAGGAGGAACAGCAGCGTCAGCGGAGGGCGTGGCAGACGGTGCAGCGCGGTCATGCAGTGGCCAACGGACTGCCTGTCGTGGCGGTAAACCGCACTGGATTCGAGCCCGATCCGTCGGCTCAGACCGAAGGAATACAGTTTTGGGGCACTTCGTTCGTAGCCGGGCCGCAAGGTGAACTGCTCTATGAGGCTCCGGAAAGTGAGGAGGTTTGCACCATTATAAGCGTGGACATGAGCCACAGCGAACAGGTTAGGCGTTGGTGGCCGTTCCTTCGCGACCGCCGGATAGATGCCTACGGCGACATCACACGCAGATTCATAGACTGAAACGCTCTGAATTTAGTAATGTAAAAAAAATAAGTTGCGCAAGTTTGCCCTGTATTTTTAGGCGGTTTTGCCGACTTCTTTGAAGGAGCATAGCGAGCTATGTGACTGAAAAGAAGTCGCAAAAACGGCAAAAAGACAGGGATTGTCAGACATAGGAACAGGTATTGAGGTATTCCACAAACTTGCGCAAGTTATTTTTTGAACATTACTTATACAACAATATCGACATGTATCGGTAGGAAAAGATACGAAACAAGCCGAGCCGCACCTGCGTTTTAATACGTCAGATGCGGCTCGGCTTGTTATTTGGAACGTTGTTCTTCGGGCGGAAGTGACGATTTGCGTCACACTTACCGACGTAGAAAGAACCGTTTAGTAATGTTCAAAACTTGCGTAAGCTACTATTTGAGCATTACTTAGTTGTTGGTTGAACCACCCACAATGTCCAGCAGTTCGTTGGTAATCGCCTGCTGTCGGCTCTTGTTGTACTGAAGATTCAGCTGACGAATCAACTCATCGGCATTGTCTGTGGCCGACTGCATGGCAACCATGCGTGCGGCGTGCTCACTGGCTATGCTGTCGAGCAGCGCAGTGTATATCATCAGGTGAGCCAACTTGGGTATCAGCGTACGGAGAACGGAAGACATATCCGGTTCAACGATGAAGTTGTCGTTGAGCGGTTTGGCCTCCACCGTGGTCTTTGAAGACTGCTGATCCCTACGGCGCAGGTATTCCTGAGCCTCACGTGTGGCCACGTTTGACGTCAAGTCGCGCTCGTGGTCACGCTCAAGCTCCGAACTAAGGTCTATCGGAAGGAAAGTCTTTCGGGTCAAAATCTGCGTACCAGCACTCTTGAAGTGGTGGTATATCATCTCAACCTTGTCGATTTCGCCGTCAAGAAACTTCTTTCCCAACTCATGGGCCAGGTCTATGCACTGCTTCACGTTTGGCTTCTCGGCCAGCGACGTGAAGTCGCCGCCAATGCGGAAGCCAAGCTTCTCCGCCTTCTCTGCCACCTTGCGCCCTATGGGATAGACTATTATGTTGTCTTTTCCAAGGTCTTTGTATTCCTCGGCAGCGTGCATCATCATCTTGATGACATTGGCATTGAAGCCTCCACACAGGCTGCTGTTGGAAGAATAGACAAGCAAGGCGACCCTCTTCACAGGACGCGGAGCACTGAGAGACGTGGCTGCATCGGTCTCAGAAGCGAGGAATGTCTTGAGTATGTGCTCCAACATTGTTTCGTAGGGCAGCATGTTCCCAATCATAACCTGCGCATGATGCAACTTCGACGAGGCCACCATCTTCATCGCGCTCGTTATCTTCCGCGTGCTGTTGACGGAATTGAGACGGGTCTTTATCTCCTTTAGTGACGGCATAGGCTATTAACTTTTATACTGACCTGCGATGTCTGCCATAACGGCTTCTATCGTCTTGGTAGTGTCATCGTCAATCTTGCCGCTACCCAACGTGTCGATAACCTCCTGATGAGTGGAGCGGAGCTTGTCGAGGAACGCGTCCTGACACTCACGTATCTTGTCCACTGGCACAGAGTGCATCAGTCCGTGGGTACCGCAATACAATATGGCTATCTGCTCGCCAACGGCCATCGGGCTATACTGAGGCTGGATGAGGAGCTGGTTGTTCTTGCGTCCACGGTCAAGAGTCATGGCCGTCACGGCGTCCATATCGCTTGAGAACTTACTGAAACTCTCAAGCTCACGATACTGCGCCTGGTCGATTTTCAGTGTTCCAGCCACCTTCTTCATACTCTTAATCTGTGCCGATCCACCCACACGCGATACCGATATACCAACGTTGATGGCCGGACGGAAACCTTGGTTGAACAGGTCTGTCTCAAGATATATCTGTCCGTCGGTGATGGAAATCACGTTCGTAGGGATGTAAGCCGACACGTCTCCTGCCTGTGTCTCAATGATTGGCAAGGCCGTAAGCGAACCGCCACCACGCACATGACCCTTCATGCACTCGGGCAGGTCGTTCATCTTCTCTGCCACTTCCTGCTGGTCGTTGATACGAGCGGCACGCTCAAGCAGACGGCTGTGCAGGTAGAACACATCGCCAGGGTAAGCCTCACGTCCAGAAGGACGACGGAGAATAAGCGAAACCTCACGGTAGGCCACAGCCTGTTTGCTCAAATCGTCATACACAACGAGGGCAGAGAAACCGCGGTCGCGGAAGTATTCGCCTATGGCAGCACCTGCGAACGGAGCGTAATACTGCATTGCGGCAGGGTCAGCAGCCGTGGCAGCCACGATAATGGTGTAAGGCATTGCGCCGTGCTCACGCAGGTTTGACACCAAAGCAGCCACAGTAGATGCCTTCTGTCCTATTGCCACATATATGCAATACACAGGTTTGCCTGCGTCGTAGAAGCTCTTCTGGTTGATTATAGTGTCGACTGCGATGGCTGTCTTTCCCGTCTGACGGTCGCCGATGATAAGCTCACGCTGTCCACGGCCAATAGGTATCATGGAGTCAACGGCCTTCAAACCCGTCTGCAACGGCTCCTTCACCGGCTGACGGAATATCACTCCCGGAGCCTTGCGGTCGAGTGGCATCTCAAAAGCCCCCGTAAGGTCGATGTCACCCTTGCCGTCGATGGCCTGTCCCAACGGGTTTATGACACGGCCAAGCATGTTGTCGTTCACGCGTATCGACGCAATACGCTTGGTACGCTTCACGACCATGCCCTCCTTTATGCCCTCTGTGGAGCCAAGAAGCACGCAGCCCACATTGTCCTCCTCAAGGTTCATCACGATTGCCATGGTGCCATTCTCAAACTCAAGAAGCTCATTGGCCTCAGCGTTGCGCAGTCCGTAGATACGAGCCACACCGTCGCTCACCTCAAGGACGGTGCCCAC
This sequence comes from Prevotella sp. CAG:1031, assembly GCA_963659575.1. Taxonomy (GTDB): domain Bacteria; phylum Bacteroidota; class Bacteroidia; order Bacteroidales; family Bacteroidaceae; genus Prevotella. Next base: position 4,009 of record CAVKVO010000018.1, on the reverse strand, counting down.
CTCGTCAAACTTCTCGCTGTCGCTGATGCCCTTTAGCTCGTTGAGAAGCACTTGAGACACTTCGCTTGGTTTAATTTTATCTGACATTGTTTCTTTTAATTCGTGATAGTTTGTGGTAAAACTCAACGCTTCAACTGTGCCTGTATGCCACGCAAACGGCTCTGCACGCTGGCATCGAGCCTGTAAGTGTCATACTCAAGCACGAAGCCCCCTATTATGTCAGGGTCTACTTCGGTCTCAAACTGCACAGTTCCCTTAGTTCTGCCCTCCACCATCTGGCGCATCTTCTGCTCTACAGCCTTCGATACGTTGACGGCGGTGGTCAACTTGCCGCGGATGATGTTCTTCTGTCTTCTATAAAGAGTAGTGTACGAATTGGCCATGAACTGCAGTATGCCTTCACGACCCTCACGAAGGACAAGGCCGATAAACCTCGTTGTCTGCTCCGAAAGCCCGGTTGCCGTAGTCCCGCCCGATGCCGAAGATGCACCAGATGCGGCAGAACGGCCACCGCAAGCCACAGCAAGCAGAGCCTCCTTCTTGTCCTTTGCGAGCATTGGATTGTCTATCGTACGCCTCAAGTCTGGCACATCGATGTAGCTCTTGGCCAAAGTCAGCATCTCCTGATACACCTTGTCCTCGGCCTTGGCGTCGGTTGCGGCCTTAAGCAGCGCGCGGGCGTATCTAACCGATATTACTCCTATGTCCATACCAACTTACTTTTTGTCGTCCACAGCGACTTCATCCAACAGCTTATCAATAGTCTCCATCTGCTTTGCCTCGGAAGAAAGCTCCTGACGGAGTATCTTCTCAGCAATCTTAACCGAAAGCTCTGCCACCTGAGCACGTATCTCACTGATGGCGGCCTGCTTCTCGTTGTCTATCGCAGCCTTGGCTTCAGCCATGAGTCGGTTGCCCTCCTCACGTGCCTTGTCTTGAGCTTTGGCCACAATAGCGTCGCGAGTTTCAGAGGCTTCCTTCATTATCTGAGCCTGCTTCTGGCGAGCTTCTTGCAGAATGGATTCTCCTTCTTTCTGGATATTCTCCAAACGGACGTTGGCTTGATGCGCCTTCTCAAGGCTCTCGTCAATATACTGTTTCCGCTCGTTCACCATCTTTACAATGACGGGGAAACCGAACTTCCACAGGATGAAGAGCACCACGAGAAACGTGAGCGACATCCAAAAGAGCAATCCAGTACTCGGAATCAATAAATCCATAAGCTGATTATTAACCGAGAGAGCGGAGGCACGGAGCCTCCCCACTCTCCTTTATTCTCTAAAATCTATACCGTTCCGCTGCAATTAGATGCAGAGGAAAGCCACAACGACCGCAAACAGGGCAACACCCTCGATGAGGGCTGCGGCCACAATCATGTTGGTGAACAGCTTGTTCATCACTTCCGGCTGGCGAGCCATGGCGTCCATTGCCTGTCCGCCGATGCGGCCAATACCTATACCTGCGCCAATTGCGGCCAAACCTGCGCCTACTGCGGCACCCAACTTTGCAACACCGTCTGCTGCTAACAATAATGATAACATAATCTTAAATTTTAGTTATTAATTTCTTTGTTTCTATTTTGTCTTATAAATACAGTCGCTAACCGTAAACACAGCCTCCAACTGCAACAATCAATGCTCCTCGCCTTCGGGTACTGCACGCGCAAGTCCGATGAACGTTGCGGAGAGCATGGTGAACACCATTGACTGGATGAAGCACACCAGCACCTCAAGACACATCATGAAGATGCTCATAAGTACGCTCACGGCAGTCATGCCCACAAACACCGCCACTGCCTTGGTAGCCACGAGGAAGATGATGCACGTGAGTGCAAGAGCTATGGCATGGCCAGCCATCATGTTGGCGAAAAGACGAATCATCAGAGCGAACGGCTTCGTGAAGATTCCGACGAACTCTATCAGCGGTATGATTGGAGCCGGAGCCTTGAGCCATGTAGGCACTTCAGGCCAGAAGATGTCTTTCCAATAGTGTTTGTTGCCACTGAACTGTGTCACCACGAAGGTACACAACGCGAGAAAGAACGTTACGGCGATGTTGCCGGTCACGTTGCCGCCTCCAGGAGGAAACGGCATCAAGCCCATGAGGTTGCAAGTGAAGATGAAGAAGAAGCAACAGAGCAGATAGGGCGAATACTTCTCGTAGCCCTTTCCCACTCCAGGCTTGATGATGTTGTCTTCCACATACGTGATAAGCATCTCCATGAAGCCAGTAAATCCCTTTGGCGCAGGGTCGCTCGCCTTGTGGCGGCGGTACCACCGCGCGGGGATGAGTACTGCCAACAACAGCAGCACCACGTCGATGAACATCGTGGCCACTGTCTTTGTTATTGACAGGTCGAGCGGCAATGTCTCAACATCGCCCACACGCTCCACTATCTTGCCCGAGTTGTCACCCTTGGTGGCTATGGCCAGATTGAACGGACCCTTGCGATAGCCGGCCGAGTCCGGTTCATGCTCAAACTGAGCGGTGGAGAAAACGTGCCACCCTGTGCTGCTGTTGACAATCACCGGAAGATTGATGACGACAGGATGGCCGCCTATGTCGGTCACGTGCCAGTCGTGCGAGTCCTTGATATGCCCGAGCACCACGCCCTTGATGTCAAGTTCGCTCCCGTCAGCAGCCTTGGTCTGCGCCAATGCCGGTATGGCCATCCACACGACCAAAAGCAAACAGAGTGTCTGTCTTGCGAATTTCATGTTTATATGCACTTTCTGTGTCATTTCATTTATGCTTTAGGCACAGCGTAATCACCATCATCGCCACATACATTCCGAGGAACATGAGGGCGAAAGTGACCAACTCGCCACGGGAAGCGCCCGACAACCGGATGTAGGCCAGTATCACTGTGGCCACAAGCAGGAAGCGAAGCACTGCCGAGAACAGATAGTAATGGACAAGATGTCCAGGGAAGTTTTTCCTCACATAGTCCCATCCGAGGCAATAGGCCAAGCCGAGAGCCACGAAGAACAGGGCGGAGAGGACGACGGTCAGAACGGTCATTTCGCTACATCAAGCTGTTTCGACGCACACATTGACCTCGTTTTTCTGCACCTCGACGAAGCCTCCCGTCACGGCGAGAGCTACCTTGCCGCCGGCAGTGGCATACTCCACGGTGCCCGTCTGCAGAGAAGATATTATCGGTGCATGGCCCTGGAGAATCTCGAAGTTGCCCTTTGTTCCAGGCACTGTCACGCTCTCGGCTTCGCCGTCATACTCCACCTTTTCCGGAGTCACTATCTTTAGTCTCAATCCCATATATTAAGATGTATAAGAAGTCGGAATATCGTTAAGCCTTTGCTGCTGCGAGCAACTTCTTGGCCTTCTCCTTAGCGTCCTCAATGGTTCCCACGTTGAGGAAAGCCTGCTCGGGCAGGTCGTCCACCTCACCGTCAAGAATGGCGTTGAAGCCCTTGATGGTGTCTTCAATCGGAACCATCACACCTGGCAGACCAGTGAACTGCTCAGCCACAGCGAACGGTTGCGACAGGAAACGCTGCACACGACGGGCGCGGTTCACGGTGAGTTTGTCCTCGTCGGAAAGCTCGTCCATACCGAGAATGGCGATGATGTCCTGCAACTCGTTGTAACGCTGCAACAGCTCTTTCACCCTCTGAGCGCACTCGTAGTGCTCCTTGCCCACGATGAGCGGGTCGAGAATACGCGACGTACTGCCCAACGGGTCAACGGCGGGATAGATACCAAGCTCGGCAATCTTACGGCTAAGCTCCGTGGTAGCGTCAAGGTGAGTAAACGTAGTGGCAGGAGCAGGGTCGGTCAAGTCGTCGGCCGGCACATACACAGCCTGCACCGAAGTGATTGAACCCTTCTTGGTTGACGTGATGCGCTCCTGCATTGTTCCCATCTCACTGGCCAATGTAGGCTGATAACCCACGGCTGAAGGCATACGTCCCAAGAGGGCTGAAACCTCAGAACCGGCCTGGGTGAAACGGAAGATGTTGTCGATGAAGAACATGATGTCGGCAGCCTC
>CAVKVO010000017.1:0-19663 GCA_963659575.1 Prevotella sp. CAG:1031 | reverse complement strand
CTCAGTTCGTCAAGCACCTTTATGAGCTTCATGTCAAGCGGCTTGTCGGTGCGTATTGCGTCGCTGAACGGCACATACACCACCTCGTTGTTTCTCACTCCCACCATCACGTTGCGCTGGCCCTGCATTATGGCCTCAATTGCGCCCACTCCGGTGCGGCTCGCGAGTATGCGGTCGTGGGCTGTGGGGCGACCTCCGCGCTGCAGATGGCCGAGGATAGACACGCGCACATCGTAGTCGGGGAACTCCTTGCGCACACGGTCGGCATAGTAGAGAGCACCGCACTTGGGGCTTTCCGACACTATCACGATGCAACTCTTCTTCGACTTACGTATGCCGCGCTCCATGAAGCGTGCCAACTGGTCGACGTCGGTGGAGTCTTCGGGTATGATGGCGGCCTCAGCACCGCTGGCTATGGCACTGTTTTGAGCCAGGAAACCGGCGTCGCGTCCCATCACCTCAACGAAGAATATGCGTTCGTGGCTCTGCGCCGTGTCGCGTATGCGGTCGACGCACTCCACAATGGTGTTCATCGTGGTGTCGTAACCAATGGTTGAGTCGGTGCCATAGAGGTCGTTGTCGATCGTTCCGGGCAGACCTATGCAGCAGAAGTCAAACTCCTGGGCGAAGTTTCTCGCACCTGTGAGCGATCCGTTTCCGCCGATTACCACCAGAGCGTCTATCTCTTCACGCTGAAGAGTCTCATACGCCTTCTGCATACCTTCTTGAGTCATAAACTCCTTGCTGCGGGCTGTCTTCAGTATCGTACCGCCCTGCATGATTATTCCGCTCACGTTTTCAGTGGTGAACGGTGCCACCTCGCCGTTTATCAGTCCGTCGTATCCGCGGTATATACCCTTTATGTTAAATCCGTTGCATATACCTGCACGTGTCACTGCCCTTATTGCGGCGTTCATTCCTGGAGCGTCGCCACCCGAGGTGAGCACTCCTATGGTCTTAATCTTTCCCATTAATCTTTCCTCCTGTATTGACTTTTATACCTTTATTATATATGTACTGTTTTGTTTTATCTTTAATTTTATGTCCCTTAGCAGCCCGTCAGCAGAGCCTCAACCCACAGTATGGCGAGTCCTGCGGCCCATCCAGCCAAAACCTTGGCGGAACAATTGGCCAGATACCACCCCACTCTCATGCGCTCCATCTTCATCAGAGCCAAGCCGCTTGCCGTGGAGAAGCACAAGAGTCCGCTGCCCACGGCTGTGGAATAGGCCGTTATCTTCCAGTATATACCGTTTTGCACAAAGCTTCCAGCATAAGTGTCGGTTCCAAGAGCGCTCACCGTGTCGGCCACGGGATAGAGAGACACGTTGGTGAGAAACACCGTGAACGAGTCTACCACCGCACTGAGCAGTCCCGACGCCGCTCCCATAATCCATACGTCGCGCACATTGCCGTCGAGCCAGTGGGCCACGGTGTCGAAAAAGCCCGTTTCCTCCACCACACCCAGTCCGAGCGATATGCCCATGACGAAAAGCATCTGCTGTATCGTGCCGTACTGGAGCACCCGGGGAAAGCGGCGTTGTATCATCTGGTCGGCATTCATCAGTTTGCGGTTGAACACCTCGTTGACAACCCACAGCACCGACAGCACACACAGTGCACCGAGGAATGGGCTGAGCTTGGTTATCGTGTGGAAAGTGGGTATGAACCACAGTCCGCCTATGCCAACGAAGAGCATCAACGCGCGCTGCCAACGGTTCAGATTGGTGTCGTCGCCACGGTAGGGCACCGCCGGCCACTCCACGTCGAGCCTCTCAGGCAGTGTGCGCCCCAACAACCATGTAGGCAAAGCCCATGCCACAAGTGCCGGCAGGGCGAGATAGGCCGAAAAGTCAGTGGCTGTCACTGCTCCGCCTCCCCAGAGCACTATGCCCGCCGGGTCGCCTATCACCGTGAAGCATCCGCCTGCGTTGGCGGCGAGCACGATGGCGCAACCTATGGTCATGCGCTGTCTGCGGCTCTGCACAATCGACCGCATTATCACGAGCATCATCGTGGCCGTGGTGAGGTTGTCGAGGTTGGCCGACACCACGAATGTCACTCCCGTCACAGTCCACAGCAATCTCCTGCTGTTGCGTGTGCGCATCCACTCGCTAATGAAGTCGAAGCAACCGTTGTTGTTGAGTATTTCCACTATGGTCATTGTGGCCAAGAGGAAGAGCACTATGCTCGACGCCTTGCCCACATATTTGAGGAAAATGCCATTGAAAATGTATTCCTTAACGGCTTCGCTCGATGCCGCCGCACCGTTAAGGAAGGCGAAATAGTCAGCCTGGTGTTGCTGCATCACGAAGTCGGAACCGTAACAGACGTAGAACACCCAACCCACTGTACCCATGAATATAGCTACGGCGGCCTTATTCACCTTTGTTACGTGGGCTGTAGCTATCAGGAGATAGCCGAACAGCAGTATAATGACGAGGACTAACGTCATTTCGTATCGCGTATTAAAACTCCCGCAAAGATAACAATCTTTGTTCAAAAGCCCGCAATCCGTAAACAATTTTGTAGACCTTTAGCGAGTTTTTTATCACCTTTGCAACATTTGGTGACAAGTTGTAAAGTTCGCTAAAAGTGTTGGTTGGGTAGAAATAAAACGCTTTCTCTAAGTACTAAATACCTTGCTAAAATACGTCTCTTGCCGAAAACCGCAAAATGTTTTTGCCCAAATATGCCGAAAACCGCAAAATGTTTTAGCCCGAATATGCCGAAAACCGCAAAATGTTGGGTATCGTAGAAGGGCGTTTCGCGTGGTATTTGGGCGAATAAAGCATGCTGCAATGAGTTTTTTCGCTCTTCGAGCGATTGGGGTACGGCGAGGGCGCCGTACCTCCTATGCGCTGACAACTGCGCAAAGGGCAAAGCGAGGACGCTTCGCCTCCTATGCTGCGCCAATCTACTCACAGTGGGCGAAGCGTCCTCGCTTTGCCCCCAGCTAAAAAGGCACAAGGAATAGGAGGTACGGCGCCCTCGCCGTATCATTCGTGCGAATACGGCATATCTCGCTTCTCTGTTCTTTCGCTCTTGCGAGCGACTGGTACGGCGAGGGCGCCGTACCTCCTATGCACTTACAACTGCGCGAAGGGCAAAGCGAGGACGCTTCGCCTCCTACCCTAACCATCCCATTTGCCCATCATAACCATGCCACTTAGCACTCGTAACTGGGCCAGTTACGCATCGTAAGTGGCCCAGTTACGAGTCGTAAATGGGCCACTTTCACTTCGAAACCAAAACACCTATCCATACTTACAGTTCTTTCTCACGAAGCTTTCTGCAAGAAAGACTGTTATCAAATCAACCTCGTTTGCTTACAGTTTTTCGGCCTCTTTTGCGTCAAACATTTCTCTTGAGCCGTTCTGACGTGATATTTCGCCTAAAATAATCCACAAGACCAAAAATAAAAACGAAGCGACTTCAGAGCGCAACAGGACTCAAACAAACTGTGCTTCTTATGACTCGGAAGTACTATAAGCATGGACCAATCAATGATTATTCTACATCTTTTATATATGTCTTCAATCTTTTTTGGCTATCTTTGCATAAGATAAGCTGCGCTCGGCAATCTGAAAGCGAGCTTTCATTGCACTCGCTTGCATTATCTTTGCAAACTACATTTATCATTTACGCACTCGTGAAAAGCGAAGAGACAGACATATTAAACCATATAGAAACCCCTTACGACCTAAGGAAACTGGCGGTGGAACAGCTGCCGGAACTGTGCCGCGAGCTACGCGAGGACATCGTGAAGGAGCTGTCGGTCAATCCGGGACACCTGGCTTCGAGCCTTGGCGTGGTGGAACTGACCGTTGCGCTCCACTATGTCTACAACACGCCCTACGACCGCATAGTCTGGGACGTGGGGCATCAGGCTTACGGCCACAAGATTCTTACCGGACGTAGAGAGAGGTTTTGCACCAACAGGAAGCTGAACGGACTGATGCCGTTTCCGTCGCCGCAGGAAAGTCCCTACGACACGTTTGTTTGCGGTCACGCAAGCAACTCCATTTCGGCGGCACTCGGCATGGCCGTGGCTGAAAAGGAGCGTGAGGACGAGGCCAAGGCGCAGTCGGCCAACGGAAAGACTACGGCTGAGCCGCACGAACCGCGCCACATCGTGGCCGTGATTGGCGACGGTGCGATGAGCGGCGGACTGGCTTTTGAGGGATTGAACAACGTTTCGTCTACACCCAACGACATTCTCATAATACTCAACGACAACAACATGAGTATCGACAGGAGTGTCGGCGGCATGAAACAGTTTCTCATTGGACTGAACACCAACAAGACCTACAACAAGATTCGGTTCAAAGCGTCGCAGTGGTTGCGCTCCAAGGGTTATCTGGAGGACGACCGCCGCAAGGGACTCATACGGTTCAGCAACGCCATCAAGTCGGCTTTCAGCCATCAACAGAATATTTTTGAGGGACTGGACATACGTTATTTCGGACCTTTCGACGGCCACAACGTGACGGAACTGACCCGCATACTCGAACAACTCAAAAACATGAAAGGCCCCAAGCTGCTGCATCTGCACACGGTGAAGGGCAAGGGCTACGCTCCGGCGGAGAAAGCCGCTACGGTGTGGCACGCTCCGGGCAAGTTCTGTGTGGACACCGGCGAGCGCATTGTGCCCGACAGCACTGGTGAACCGCCGCGCTTTCAGGACGTGTTCGGCGAGACGCTGCTCGAACTGGCGCAGGCCAATCCCAAGATTGTAGGCGTCACTCCGGCCATGCCCACTGGTTGTTCGATGAACATAATGATGAAGGCCATGCCCAAACGCGTGTTTGACGTTGGCATAGCCGAAGGACACGCCGTGACTTTCTCTGCCGGAATGGCAAAGGAGGGTCTCATGCCGTTCTGCAACATATACAGTTCGTTTGCCCAACGGGCTTACGACAACATCATACACGACGTGGCCATACTGCGTCTGCCCGTGGTGTTGTGTCTCGACCGAGCAGGACTCGTGGGCGAAGACGGAGCCACTCACCACGGAGCGTTCGACATGGCGGCTCTGCGCCCCATACCCGGACTCACCATAGCGTCGCCCATGGACGAAAGGGAGTTGAGACGACTCATGTTCACGGCGCAGTTGCCCGACAAAGGGCCGTTCGTGATACGCTATCCGCGAGGCCGTGGCTCATGCGTGGACTGGCGTTGTCCGTTGGAAGAAATCGCCGTTGGCACTGGCCGAAAACTCAAAGACGGCAATAACATCGCCGTGCTGACCATAGGTCCGATAGGCACTACGGCTGCCCAGGCTATAGCCGAGGCGGAGCAAGAGCATCCGGAGCTGACCATAGCTCACTATGACCTAAGGTTCCTGAAGCCCTTGGACGAGAGCATACTCGACGAGGTGGGACGGAAGTTCGAGCGCATTGTGACCGTGGAGGACGGAGTGCGCACAGGAGGAATGGGCACTGCGGTGATGGAATGGATGGCCGACCACGGCTATCGTCCGCAGATTGTTAGGTTGGGTCTGCCCGACTCGTTTGTGGGTCACGGCACTGTGGATCAGCTGAAGCATCTGACCGGCATAGACAAAGAGGGTATCAAGCAGCACTTAGCATGAAGATTATAATAGGAGGAGCGGGAGCCGTGGGCACCCATTTGGCCAAACTCCTGTCGAAGGAACGGCAGGACTGCGTGCTGATTGACGAAAACGAGGAGCGCTTGGAGGCCCTTGCCGACTACGACATACTCACTCTGCAGGGTTCGCCCACAAGCATAAAGACGCTGCAAGAGGCCGGTGCCGAAGATGCCGACCTGCTCGTGGGAGTGACTCCCGACGAGAGCCGCAACCTCAACGCCTGCATCTTGGCTCACGCCCTTGGCACACGCAAGACCGTGGCGCGGATTGACAACTACGAATATCTCGCTCCGCAACTGAAACCGTTCTTCCAAAACCTCGGAATCGACTCGCTGATATATCCAGAGGTGCTTGCCGCAACCGACATCAACAACGGTTTGCGCATGAGTTGGGTGCGCCAGCGGTGGGATGTGCACGGTGGAGCACTGGTGATGCTCGGAGTGAAGCTCCGCGAGACGTGTCAGATACTCAACAAACCGCTGCGCGAACTTTGCGGAGCCGACGACCCTTATCACATCGTGGCCATCAAGCGTGGCGGAGAGACCATCATACCGGGCGGAAACGACGAGTTGCACAACCTGGACTTCGCCTACTTCATGACCAACAAGGAGTATATCCCCTACATACGCACCATCTGCGGCAAGGAACACTACGCCGACGTGAAGAATGTCATCATCATGGGAGGCGGAAAGACTGCCGTTAGGGCTGCTCTGACCACACCTGACTACATGAACGTGAAGATTGTGGAGACCGACGAGCGCAGATGTGAGCGGCTGAACGCTCTGCTGAACGAGACAGACACGATGGTGATACACGGTGACGGGCGCAACATAGACCTGCTCATCGAGGAAGGCATAAAGAACACGCAGGCTTTCGTGGCGCTGACGGGCAACGCGGAGACAAACATACTGGCTTGCATGACGGCAAAGCGGCTCGGTGTGAGAAAAACGATAGCCATGGTGGAAAACCTCGACTACGTTGGCATGGCTGAAGAGCTGGACATTGGCACGATAATCAACAAGAAAACGATTGCGGCAAGCCATATCTACCAGATGCTTCTGGACGCTGACGTGTCGAACATGAGGTCGCTGATGACTGTGGACTCGGATGTGGCGGAGTTTACTGCGGCAGAGGGTTCCGCCGTGACGCGCAAACCGGTGAAGGATCTCGGACTGCCGCTGGGAATGACCATCGGCGGACTGGTGCGCAACGGTGAGGGCATGCTCGTAAACGGTAACTCGCAGATTCTGCCGGGCGACTCCGTGATGGTGTTCTGCCACGAAAACGACATCAAGAGAGTGGAGAAATACTTCAAGCAACGCTCACTATGGTAGACTTCCGCATCGTTTCAAAGATCATAGGCCAACTGTTGCTGCTCGAAAGCGGACTCATGGCTATATGTCTGATTATGGCTTTCTGCTACGGCGAGAACGACAAGACGGCTCTGCTCGTGTCGGTGGCTGCCGCGGCGTGTGCGGGACTGGTGTGCAAATACTTCGGGCGCAATGCCGGAAACGACATGAACCGGCGCGGAGCTTATCTCGTGGTGACTCTCACGTGGATTGTCTTCAGCTTTTTCGGCATGCTTCCGTTCCTCTTGGGCGGCTACATAACCAACGTGGCCGACGCGTATTTTGAAACGATGTCGGGCTTCACCACCACGGGAGCCACCATCCTGGACGACGTGGAAGCACTGCCTCACGCCATTTTGTTCTGGCGTTCGCTCACCCAGTGGATTGGCGGTTTGGGCATAGTGTTCTTCACCATAGCCGTGTTGCCGTCGGTTGTAGGCGGCAGTTTGAGGGTATTCGCAGCGGAAGCCACGGGGCCGATGAAGACAAAGATGCACCCGAGGTTGAGCATGAGTGCAAAATGGATATGGACGGTGTACATCGCGCTGACCATAGCTTGCGCCATAGCGTTCAACATAGCCGGTATGGACTGGTTTGACAGTGCCAACTACTCGATGTCAACCACTGCCACGGGAGGTTTTTCAACCCACAACGACAGTGCGGAGTTTTTCCACTCGCCGGTCATAGAGTATGTCGCCATAGTGTTTCAGTTCATCGCCGGAATGAATTTCACCTTATTATATATGGCCATATTCAAGGGTGACGTGCGCAAACTGGCTCGCAACTCTGAGTTCAGGCTGTATGTAGCGGTGGTGACGGTGGCTTCCGCATGGATAGTATGGCTGCTTATGAGTCGCTGCGGATACGATTGGGAGCACGCTCTGCGCAGTGCGCTCTTCCAGGTGGTGTCGTTCATCACCACAACGGGACTGTTCAACGACAACGCCGGGGCTTGGCCGCACATCACGTGGGTCATTCTCTGCGCCTGTATGTTTCTCGGAGCCTGCGCAGGTTCGACGAGTGGCGGTTTCAAGTGCGTGCGTGGAGTGATGACTCTCAAGGTGATGCGCAACGAGTTTCGCCGCATACTCCATCCCAACGCGGTGCTTCCAATAAAGATGAACGGCCAGAATGTGCCGCAGTCGCACGTGCCTACGCTGCTCACGTTCTTCGCTTTCTACATAATAATATGCCTCATAGCGGCGGCGATAATGATTGCCGTGGGCATAGACAACACCAACGCCGTGACCATTGCGGTCAGTTGCATGAGCAATGTGGGTCCGACGCTCGGCTTGGAGATAGGTCCGGTGATGTCGTGGAGCATGCTTCCCGACGGCATCAAGTGGATTTGCTCGTTTCTGATGCTCGTGGGACGACTGGAGATAATGTCGGTTCTGGTGCTGTTCACGCACAGTTTCTGGAAAGACAGCTGAGATTTTTGTATTCTATATATAACATTTACAACTTAAAGAGGGAAAAGATACTACTATGAACAGGGACAAATTGTTGCGCTTCAAGCCAATACTGAAACAGACAATTTGGGGTGGCAATAGAATAGCTGAACTCAAACATATAAGCGACTCGCCCGAACAGGTGGGCGAAAGCTGGGAGATATCCGGTGTGAAAGGCAGTGAGACTGTGGTGAGCAGCGGCGGAATATATGACGGAAAGAGCATCATAGAACTGGTGAAGGAGCTGAAAGGCGACCTCGTAGGCCAAGACAACTACAACAGGTTTGGCGACTACTTTCCGCTACTCATCAAGTTCATCGACGCATCGAAGGACTTGTCCATACAGGTTCACCCGTCTGACGAACTGGCTCGCAGGACTGGACTGGAAAGGGGCAAGACTGAGATGTGGTATATCATGGACTCCGCACCTACAGCCAAGCTGACGTGTGGTCTGAAGGAAACCATTACGCCCGAAGACTATAAGCGTATGGTGGACGACGGCACCCTATGCGATGTGTTGAACGAGCATCCGGTAAAGGAGGGCGACTGCTTCTTCATCCCTGCCGGACGCATACACAGCATCGGTGCAGGATGTTTCCTCGCGGAAATACAGGAGACAAGCGATATAACCTACCGCATATACGACTTCAAGCGCAAGGACAAGAACGGCAACTATCGTCAGTTGCACGTCAAAGAGGCTGCCGAGGCGATAGACTACAGCGTGATTGACAACTACCGCACCGACTATGAAAGAGAAAAGGACTGCGGTGTGCAACTCGTGAGTTGCAACCACTTCACCACGGCTCTGTACGAACTGACCGAGCCAATGACGCTTGACTATTCGGAACTGGACAGTTTCGTCATCCTGATATGCACCAAAGGCAACGGAACTATCACCGATGAGGACGGCAACACCACACCTTTCGCTGCCGGCGACACTGTGTTATTGCCTGCATGGGACAACAGTGTAACGGTGGAAGGCGATGTAACTTTCCTCGAAACTTACGTTTAGACAGATTGATTGTCCGTTTGCGCTTCCGTTTCCTGCCTGTCGTTTGCAAGATATGCCTCAACGTCTTGTTGTACTCGCGCAAACAACGGACAGTCTTTGTAGCCCATGTTCTTCTTCAGCATGGCACGTATGTCCATCAGACTGTGCTCATAGCACGACATCTCGTTGCGTCGCTGGGTGTCATGGGCAGAGGTGCGGCATATTTCAAGCTCACGTTCCTGGCGCAAACGGGCGCATACGCTGGTGAGCATAGGCACTACGATGGCGTCAAAGATATGGTGCCCTTGCATAAAGAGATAGGTGTTTTCGGGAACTACGCCAAGCGTCGCCAGTTCCTTGCGCAGTTGCAGATACGGAGTCTTGGCCTCAGGATAGCGGTGCTGCAACTGACTCACCTTGCGCTGCACCTTATGCCTCAAATGTTCTATACTGTCGAAGGCGCGGCTTAGGTTTAGCTTGCCCAACTCGGCTATCTGGCACATGTTGGAAAGGGAGAACTCCGAATGGCGACCCGTGCGATACATCAAAACCGACCATACGAGCAGTGGATAGCACGCCACGGAAAACCGTCGCATGAACTCCTCGAAGTCGAAAATGGCATGGTCGTTGAGTGTCACCATCACGCAAACGTCGTGAAGGCTTGGGGCATAGCATTGCAGATTTTCTATTGAATAGGCGTAGGTGTGAAACACGTATGGACTGTTCAATATGCGCCGTGACGTTTCCGTGGCACCTTGCATCAAGAAGTCATAGTCCGCATCGACACAGGCAATCATATCCGGTCCTGTCTTGCCGCCTATGAAGTTCATAAGCACCGACTTCTTGCCGCGCATGAGCGTGTCGTGCGACGGAAGCATCACCTCGAAGTAGCGTGTGTTGTCTTCAAAGCGTCCCAACACGGTGCGCCAGAAGAATATGTCGTCGTAACTCTCCACATAAGCCACAATCCTGCGCCGCCTGCTCTTGGAGTTGAGCCGGTTGGCCGCCTCGAAATACTTCGAGTTAAGGTTGTCATTAAGCCTCTTGCCCATGACGAATACAGATTAAAAGGGTTGAACTTGAAGCAGAAAAGTATTGAATCTGTGAGAGGAAACAGTTGAGATTGCGGATGAAATGTGTTGAACCCGTGGACAAATGCAGTTGAAGCTACGGAAGGAAAGAGCTACATTGTTATGTCGCTTACCTCGGTCACTTTGTCCATCCAACCGTTCATTATTACGGCAGGCGAATGGGTTGTAAGCACAATCTGCACGTTCGGATTGAGTTCAAGAATCATTTCTATGAGCTTCTGTTGCCAATCGACATGAAGACTAACCTCCGGTTCGTCCATGAAAAGCACATAGTGCTGCCGGTCCTCAATGAGTACGGTGAGCAGTATGGCGAGCATCTGCTTCTCGCCACTCGACAGTTGGTAGGGAGTAAGCCTCTCTCCCATCTGCGAAAAAAGTATTTCGTTGCTTGTGCGGACAAGCTGCTTGCCAGTTTCCGCAAACAGTTTGTCCAACAGGTCTTGGAACTTCTTCTTCGGAGCGGATATCTCCTGCGCCTTAACAGTGCCGTCGGCATCACCATTCTGCAACACTTCGATGATGCGGTTGCCGATGTTCACCTGATAGTCAAGGTATTTGCGCTGCAACTGATACAGTTGCCAGTCCAGTTCGGTGGTTACGGGAGCGTCAACAATGCGGTTCACGGTGTCACTGCCCATGAGCGGACGGTCAAAGCTGCGGATTATGTCGTAGCGTATCCACCTTGCATCCTCCGGACTCACCTTTATGTGTACGCCCTTGAGCATGTGGCTCGGAAACTCGCCGCCTTGCGACAGTCCTCTCACCACCTTATTCAATATGGTGCTCTTCCCCACTCCATTGATACCGCTGAGTATATTCACCTTGGGGTCAAGGTTCCACTTGATATGTTTGGAGTTGCTCCAAAGAGACTCTATCTCTATCTGTACTATGTGGTCGGCATACTTCTGCATAGGCTCCTCCTTTGGATTAGTAAGTTTGTTGACAAGCCTTACGGAAACCACAACTCACTGTTTTCCTATAAGCAACCTGTCTCTTGCAAAGATAGTGTAAATCTAAGACAAAAGAAAATTGCGCTATAAGAAATACCTACAAAACGGTTTAGAAAAGCGTCAGAAAAGCATTTGCATAAAAATTCCCCTTAACAATTTCGGAGAACGTTTGTATTCCCAAAGGATATCTCTTTGAAGCCATAACCGAACCTTTTGCCTTTTCCTTCTTTTAGTAAGTATTGTCCCAAAAATTACTTTTGCAAGTATAATGATAATCCACGAAAAACCGTTTTCGTTCTCCTTGAATAAAATCTGTTGTGGAAGATGTATGCCCGATTTCGCAGTCAAAAGGTTGTGTGCGAACCGACCTTTTTACGAAACTTGGCAACTTTCTATGAGAAATTAGGCAACTTTCTCATAGAAAGTTGCCAACTTTGTTAAAAAGCCCCATAAAACAACAAGGCGCGGAAACGTCAGATATACCCACACACTTACCGTGTGCCTCTGTCCGTTTCCGCGCCTTTGCGCTTATTGTTTATGGTGGCTTCTATAAATCCACAAAGCTAATTTATAGAACCCACCATATATGTTTATGCCTCCATGGCCTTGAGCATCTCAGCCACTTCGCCGTTTATCTTGGCGGCAAAGTCGGCAACGCTCATCACGCCACGCTCGTCAGAACCCTGCTTGCGCACGCTTACTGTGCCGTCGTTCTGCTCCTGTTCGCCCACAATGAGCATATAGGGGATGCGCTTCAACTCGTTGTCGCGCACCTTGCGACCAATCTTCTCGTTGCGAAGGTCGATTGTGGGGCGCACTCCAGCGGCATCAAGCTGCTTGGCAACGCTCTGAGCATATTCGTTATACTTCTCAGATATGGGGAGTATTGCCACTTGATCGGGAGTAAGCCACAAGGGGAAGTGACCTGCTGTATGCTCAATGAGCACGGCGCAGAAGCGTTCGAGCGAACCGAACGGTGCGCGGTGTATCATCACAGGAGTCTTCTTGGTGTTGTCCTCGTCGGTATATTCCAGTTTGAAACGCTCAGGCAGGTTGTAGTCAACCTGGATGGTTCCCAACTGCCAACGGCGACCGATGGCATCCTTTACCATGAAGTCAAGCTTAGGACCGTAGAAGGCAGCCTCACCGTATTCAATCTTTGCTTTCAAGCCTTTTTCCTTGCAAGCCTCGATGATGGCGTTTTCACCCTTCTCCCATACCTCGTCAGAGCCGATGTATTTCTCGTGGTCTTTCGGGTCGCGGAGCGATATCTGTGCCTCGAAATTGTCGAAGTGGAACACAGAGAACACAGTGTGGATGATGTCCATCACGCGGAGGAACTCACCCTTAACCTGATCCGGACGGCAGAAGATGTGGGCATCGTCCTGAGTGAACGAGCGCACACGGGTAAGTCCGTGCAACTCTCCGCTCTGCTCATAGCGATACACTGTACCAAACTCAGCTATACGCAGAGGCAGGTCTTTGTATGAACGCGGTTTCCAAGCGAACACCTCGCAGTGGTGAGGGCAGTTCATAGGTTTGAGCATATACTCCTCGCCTTCCTCCGGAGTGTGTATCGGCTGGAACGAATCCTTGCCATAGTGAGCGTAGTGACCCGATGTGACGTAGAGATTCTTGCTACCAATGTGCGGAGTCATCACCTCTTTATATCCGTAACGCTTCTGAATCTTGCGAAGCATGTCCTGCATGCGCAGACGCAGCTCAGTGCCTTTGGGAAGCCAGATGGGGAGACCCTTGCCCACACGCTCGGAGAACATGAACAGTTCCATCTCCTTACCTATCTTGCGATGGTCGCGCTTCTTGGCCTCTTCGAGCATCAAGAGATATTCATCGAGCATCTTCTTCTTGGGGAACGACACTCCATACAGACGCTGCATCTGCTCGCGGGTAGCGTCGCCACGCCAGAAAGCTCCAGCAATGCTTGTCAGCTTGACTGCCTTTATAGCACCCGTATCAAGCAAGTGAGGACCCTTGCAGAGGTCGGTGAACGCACCCTGAGTGTAGGTGGTTATGCTACCGTCCTCAAGGTCTTGGGCTATGTGTTCGCACTTGTAGGTCTGACCGTTTGCCTCAAACTCCTTCAGAGCGTCGGCCTTGGCCACCTCTTTGCGAACCACAGGCTCTTTCTTGCCTGCAAGCTCTTTCATCTTAGCCTCAATTGTGGGGAAGTCTCCTTCCTTTATCGACTCACCGCCGGGAAGCAGCACGTCGTAGAAAAATCCGTTTTCGATTGCGGGTCCGAAGCCGAACTGTATTCCGGGATAAAGAGCCTGGAGAGCTTCGGCCAGAAGGTGAGCTGACGTATGCCAGAATGTGTGCTTACCCTCTTCATCGTCCCATTTGTAGAGCTGCACCTGGGCGTCTTCGTTGATAGGACGGTTCAGTTCCACAGTTTCTCCATTCACTCCGCAGGCAAGAACGTCGCGCGCCAAAGCTGGAGATATGCTTTCGGCGATTTGCAACCCGGTCACGCCCTGTTCATATTCGCGTACAGAGCCGTCGGGAAAGGTAATCTTTATCATAACCAAATATATTAATTTCCTTTTGTAGCCGCAAAATTAACCATTATATTCCTAATAAGTAGCAATGTAGCTCTAAATCTTTCTGAAAAAAGGCGTTGGATTTGCGCCTTGTAATCATGGCAGATGGAAAACGGGAGCAGAACCGTTTTACTGCGACTCCTTTGCGTAATGCTTTATTACGCTGTATGCCGTATATATGCCCAGTTCGCCGGCCTTGCTCAAATCGGCTGTTCCGGCCTTGATGTCCTTTGCCATGATGTGCGCAAGACCGCGGTTGTAGTATGCTTCCGCCAAGGTTCCATCCAGTTTCAAGGCTGCCGTATAGTCCTCAATGGCGTGGGCATAATCCTTGCGTGCAGCATAGACATTGCCACGGTTGTAATAGAGAAAAGCACTCTGCTTGGCCAACTTTATGGCGCTGCACAAATCGGAAAGCACATTGGCCGTCTGCATGGCCACGTCGGTGCCGAGCGAGGCGTTAAAGGCATTCATCTTCGACTGGCACACAGCCCTTTGCCAATAGGCCAAGGCCGATGTGCTGTCGGCAAGCAGACAGGCTGTCAGGTCTTCGCGGGCACTTTCAAAATTCTGTATCACCGAATAAGCCACGGCGCGCCCGAACTGCAGTTCGGCTGTCTTCGCAGTCTTGTCTACGGCATCCATTGCCGACGACAGAGAGTCTATGAGAACAAAGTATCGTTTGGACTGCGGTTCACTGAGAGTGGTCTGTCCGCAGTTGACATAGAGGTGACGGTTTGTGCCCGAAGACTTTTGGTTATAGGCTTCAACGAGTCGGTCGTAGGCAACAAAACTCCTTACCTCACTTGCGTGCGACTCATATGACAGTTCAAACATGGGCAGGAAAGCCATGTCGGCCTTGCGGTCCTGTACCCTACCCCTATATTCGCTCTCATATTTGCGCTCCGTTTCCTGTTCGTCGGCCACCACAAGTTGGTTGTATTTCGACAAATCCAGGTCGCTCCGTTTGCGCCTCTGGTGACGGTTCAGTCTCGGTTGCGTGCCGTAAAGACTCTTGTACAATCGCGCTTTATACACTCGAAACTCATCGGCTTCGGCCTGTTTGGTCATGCCAAGCCTACGGTAGCAAGCAGCCCGATGCTGCAGTCCGAACCAAAAGTTGGGAAATTCGGCTATCACCTTAGAGTAGTCGCGTATGGCTCCGCGCACGTTTCCCGTCTTGTCAAGCAACAAGGCACGGTTGAAAAGAGCCATAAGGTTGTTTGGCTCAAGCTTCAATACGAAGTCGAAATCGGTAATGGCGCGGTTGTCGTCGCCCACCTGGGCGCGCAGCAATCCGCGGTTATAGTGACCGAGAAAGTTGTTGGGGTCATGATCAAGAGCGGTGTCGTAGTCCTCCATAGCCCCTCTCAACTTGTTCTGGTTAATCCTTGCCATCGCGCGGTTGACGTAATAGCCAGCCTGTTTGGGCTGCAGGTGTATGGCTTTGTCGAGATAACCCTCGGCGTCTTTCCACTTGCTTTGCGAAAGACTGATGATAGACAAGGCCGCCCACGCCTGTGTGGAATAGGGGTCGAGTTCGGTACTCTTGTGCAGGTCGGCTTCCGCCTTCACCGTGTCGCCCTGCTGGAGATACACGTCAGCACGCATTACGTGGCACATGGCGTTGTCGCGCCAGTGTACAAGCATGGTGTCTATGTCGGCAAGAGCCTTGTCATATTCCTTCAGCTCTATCCGGCACATGGTGCGGTTCGACCAGAAGTTGCGGTTTTCCGGGTCGTACTTCAGAGCCTGGTCGTAGTCGGCTATCGCCTCGGCATATTCCTTCCGCATAATGCGTGTCAGACTGCGCAGTTCGTACACGTTCACCACATACGGATTGCGCTTCAACGCCTCGGTGCAGTCGGCTTCGGCTCCGGCAAAATCCTCTAGATAGTATTTTGCCACACCTCGGTAGAACCACGGCTCATAGAGATATGGTTTGGCGTTGATGGCCTGGTTGAAGTATTGTATCGAGAGAACGTAGTCCTCATAGTACAGTGCACTGCGCCCGATGGTCAACAGCCTGTCGGTGTTGAACTGTCCACGTGCGGCAAACGGCAAAGCTGAAACCAGCAAAAGAACCAAATATCTCAGAAAACCGCCCATTGCACTGTCTGTCCTTTCTACGGTTGCCCTATCGTCTAACAGCCACCTTGGTCTTGTAGCCGCAGCGGAACCGTCCCTGAAGCAGGGCGCGCAGCTTGCTATGTATCAGTTGTTTGCGCAATACAGAGATGCGATCGATGAACATTTTGCCGTCAAGGTGGTCAAACTCGTGCTGCATCACGCGGGCCAGATAGCCTTCCACCCACTCGTCGTGCGGTTTCAGTTCTTCGTCAAGATATTCCACTCGGATGCGGGTAGGACGGTTTACGCTCTCGTGTATGCCCGGCAGACTCAAACAACCCTCTTCCATGCTCTCGCATTTGGTGTCGTCGTATTCGAGGATATGGGGATTGATGTACGCCTTGCGGAAGTCCTTATACTCCGGAAGGTCGTCTGACAACACGTCGAGGTCTATCACCACCACGCGTATGGCCTTGCCAATCTGCGGAGCAGCCAGTCCGACACCGTCTGACTCGGTCAGTGTGGCGAACATATCTTTAATAAGAACATCCAGTTCGGGATAGTCTGCAGGTATATCTTCTGCTATCTTGCGCAGCACAGGCTGCCCGTATATATATATAGGTAGTATCATTCTGATTATTGTTTTCTGAATACATCTGTAGCAACGTGTCCGCACCGAGCGGTTCACGACCCAATTTGCGACAGGGGAAACAGCTCCGCCAATTGCGGACAAGTCTCCTAATGGCGCGAGGACATATAGTCGCGAAGGATTATCGTGGCGCTTATCTCGTCAACGATGTCCTTGTTGCGCCGCGCCATCTTCTTCATGCCTCCGTCGAGCATGGCCTGATGGGCAAGCACCGACGTGAACCGCTCGTCATAGTAGACAATCGGCACCTCGGGCACAATCTTGCGCCACCGTGCAACAAACTGGTTGACGCGGGCAAGGTTCTCACTCGGAGTACCGTCCGGCTGTTTCGGTTCGCCTATCACGATGCGCTCCACTTGTTCGCGCTTCATATAGTCGCGCAGAAACGCTTCAAGTCCAGACGTAGCAACGGTCGCCAGCCCCCCGGGAATAATCTGCAAGGGGTCGGTGACCGCTATTCCACAGCGTTTCTTGCCGTAGTCTATTGCCAATATCCTCGCCACTTTCCGTTGTCAGATGCGTGAGGCGTTAGTGTCCTGATGCTTATTTACCATTGTAGAGCAACCAAGCGTCGGGATATGTAGAGCGGAACTCGTTGCGGCTAGCCACTGCATCGGCCTTTGAGTCGAACGTGGTTGCCACCACACGGAACATGTTTCTGTCGGTGTTCTTCACTATCTGTGCTGCATAGCCCTGGTTCTTCAGCTTCTGCTGCATACCGTCGGCGTTTGCCTTGAGCGAGTATGAACCCACCACAACGCTGAAGTTCTTGAGACCTGCACCGTCAACCAGCGACACGCTCTCCTGACGAACCTGCACATTGTCGGCGTTGTCCACCACCTTCACTTCGTCCACCGGTTTCTCCACCACCGGAGTCACAGTGTTGACTTCTTCAGTTTCCTGTGGTGCAGTCTGCTGCGCTGCTTCCTGCGCCTTGGCCTTTTCATAGGCTTTCTTGTAAGCGCTTTCGCTCGACTTGCATCCCGTCAAGGCCATCACGGCGCACAAACCTGCGCACACAACCATGTATTTTTTCATCTTCTGATACCTTATTAGTTAATTGATACTTGCGGATTAGTCAAATAAAAACATTCGTTTGCGAAATTACAAAATAACAATTGAACGAGGGGGAAACATCCGCATAAAGTTTGTTAAATGCCGGCAACATGATATAATTGGTAAAAAAACGACGAAAAACCGTGCTTTCTTACAAAAACAAACCGTATATTTGTAAGGCAAAAACAACATTGTATCACTAACAAACCACACTACTATGAAAAGTTTAGGTTATATTGGAGCGTTCTTCGGCGGTGCTATCGCCGGCGCAGCTCTGGGCCTTCTGCTGGCTCCGGAGAAGGGTACTGACATCCGTGAGAAGATTACCGACGCAGTGGATGACTTCCTGAACAAGCACAACATCAAGTTGTCACGCCGCGAAGTGAACGATCTTGTTGACAACATTCAGGACGCAGCTCCCGCAGAGTAATCACTTACAGCTTTCTAAACCCATTTGATTATGCTGTCAAGCGACAGAAACTTGGAGACTTTGGCGCAACTGATAGAGGCGCTGAAAGACTACATCGGACTTCAGAAAGAGTATCTGAAGTTCGATGTAATCGACAAATTTGTGCGTTTAGCCACCGCCTTGGCACTGGCCATAGTGCTGTTTGTGCTCGCCGTGGCCATACTTTTCTATCTGTCGTTTGCAGTTGTCTACGCCATGGCGCCCGCAGTGGGCACCGCAGGGGCGTTTGCCATCGTGGCAATATTCTTTCTCGCAGTATTCATTGTCATTGTCATATTCCGCAAGCCGTGGATAGAGCGTCCGCTGACGCGCTTCATGGCAAACATTCTTCTTGGATAGGCAATTTTACAGAACCACCCTTACCTCTCTTCTAATCATGGCCAACGGTACACAAAACTACAACACTCTGGAGGACATCCGACTGAAAAAGGATGAACTGAAAGGGAAGATACACAAGAGAAACGAGCAGATTGGCGACCTGTGGAGCGACTTGGTGACACCGAAACCGGCCAGCAACAGGGGTGAACTCGCTGCCAACATCATCGGCAACTGCATCACCGCGTTCGACACATTCATGCTCGTGCGCAAACTCATGAACCGCTACGGCAACCTGTTCGGCCACAGAAAGCGGAGAAACAAGAGGTAAGAATCATCAACAATATTCTTTTTTGGCCACAAAGTTGGTGTCTTTTGACTACCACAGAGCAACCTTGCCATATCCTCCCATGTCAAAACTGGCGTTTATTCCCATAGCTTTGAACACACGGGCAATGGTGCCAAATGTCAAGTTCTTCCCACTTTCCAAACGACATACTTGTGAACGCTTGACCCCTATCAACTCCCCCAATTGTTCTTGCGTGAGTTTCTTAGCTTGGCGCGCTTTCTTAATAGCTTCGCCCATAAGATACGAATTCATATCTTCCTCATATTTATCACGAAGGGGCACACCCTTCTTTCCCAACACCTGGTCAAGCATCTCTTCGTGACTATAAAGTTTCATCTCTGACATGGCTATTTGTTTTTGGATTTGAAATATTCTCTTCTTATTGCTTCTGCCTTCTCTATTTCTTTCTTTGGCGTTTTCTGGGTTTTCTTTACGATTCCATGCGTGGCAACAACCAGTTTATTGGCTAGTGTGTCCCAAAACGCAAACAGTCGATAGGCAGTCTTATTATATGATGTTCTAAATTCCCATATCTCCGAATTTTCCAATTTCTTGAACAATTCCTTATCAATATGGTACATACTTTTTCCTATATTGTATGCAATCTTGCTCTTGGCCTTGTCGTCCAATGAGGACAGGAAGTCAATGGCTTCTTGCATATAGGCTATTTCGAATTTGGGTTCTTCTTCCATTCTATTCTTTGCAATAATGCAAAACTACAAACTTTTGTTGATATATATGTAAACCT
>CAVKVO010000016.1:3891-19697 GCA_963659575.1 Prevotella sp. CAG:1031 | reverse complement strand
CGCAGTTGGCTGCGCAATACAACATTCCCAACGAGTATGACAAACTGATGTCTTCTATCGGTGCGGAAGGTACAAACGCATACACCAGCAATGATGTTACGTGCTACACGGAGGACATTCCGAGCAACGAGGTGGACAACTGGGCCAAGATACAGGCCGACCGCTTTGTGAATATGGTGCCGCGAGGCTTCCACACGGAGCTTGAAGCCGTGTATGAGGAGTACAACATAAGCCTAACGGACGACTGGGACAAGATATCCACGGCAATGGATGCCAAGTTGTTTCCCAATCATCCTTACGGCACGCAGACTACGCTCGGCACTCAGGAACACCTGAAAAATCCGTCGCTGGTGAACATCAAGAACTACTTCAATCAGTATTATGTGCCAAACAACGTGGCCATTTGTATGTCCGGCGACTTCGACCCCGATGAAGTGATAGCCACTATCGACAAGTATTTCAGCTCTTGGAAACGTAGCGACAAGCTCTCTTATCCGCAGTTTGCACCCGTGAAAGAACTGGCGGCACCTGTTGACACCACCGTTGTGGGACAGGAAGAAGAGGTGCTGATGCTCGGTTGGAAGTTTGACGGAGCTGCTTCGGCGCAGACCGACACGCTCGCCGTGTTGTCAAAAATGCTCTTCAACGGCACCGCAGGACTGATTGACCTCGACGTGAACCAGCCGATGGAGTGCAAGAGTGCGGGTGCTTTCGTCTACGGCAGACGCGATTACTCGTCGCTGCTCCTCAACGGACTGCCCAAAGAGGGACAGTCGCTCGACGACGTAAAGAACATTCTGCTGGCTGAAACGGCCAAACTGAAGAGCGGCGACTTTGACGACAATCTGCTTCCGTCGGTGATTGCCAACATGAAACTGGCACGCTACAACGAGATGGAAAGCAACGGTGACAGAGCCGACATGTTTGTCCAATCGTTCATCAATGGCAGGAAATGGTCGGACGTTGTGGGCTTCCTCGACCGCATCTCGCACATCACGAAGAAGCAAATAGTGGACTTCGCCAACCGATACCTGCGCGACAACTATGCCGTGGTGTATAAGGTGACAGGCACGGACAGTACTCAGAAGAAAATAGACAAACCTCAGATAACCGGCATACCGGCCAACCGCGACAAGCAAAGCCGGTTTGTGGCCGACATAATAGCCTCTAATCCCGCACCGATACAACCGCGTTTCGTTGACTTCAAGCGCGACCTGCAGTTTGGCAAAACCAAGAAGGGACTGCCTGTGGCATACGTGAAGAACACCACCAACGGCACGTTCACCCTTGCTTACTACTTTGAATTTGGCGAGGAATACGACAAGTTGTTGCCCCTCGCCGCACAGTATCTCGAATATCTCGGCACCGACAAGCTGTCGGCGAAGCAACTGAAGCAGGAGTTCTACAAGTTGGCTTGCTCCTACAGCGTGAACATCGGTGAGGACAATCTCAGCTTTGTGCTGTCGGGTCTCGACGAGAATAAGGCCAAGGCCATGGCTCTTTTCGAGGACTTCCTGGCCAACGCCAAGGTAGACAAGGAGGCTTACGATAACTACGTAAACATCATCTTGAAGCACCGCAGGGACATTAAACTCGAACAGACAAACAACTTCAACGCCCTGTTGGACTATGCCATATACGGCAAGTACAACACTTGGCGCAACACTCCCGACAGTGTTGAGCTGAAAACGATGAATCCCGAAGAACTGGTAGGTAAACTCAAGGGTCTGACTGCATACGAACACTCACTTCTGTACTATGGTCCCGACTCTGAAAAGGGCGTGATAGCTCTGTCCGACAAGCTCCACAAGACTCCGAAGAAGCTCGCCGTTACACCTAAAGGCAAACCGTATACGCCGCAAGTGACACCGACTAACGAGGTGATCATTGCTCCTTACGATGCTAAGAACATTTACATGACGCAGTATCACAACGAGGGACTCAAGTGGAATCCTGAGGAAGTGCCTGTGATAACGATGTTCAACGAATACTTCGGCAACGGTATGAACGCCGTGGTGTTCCAGGAACTGCGTGAGAGTCGTGCGCTTGCCTATCACGCAAGTGCCAGATATCGCTATCCGTCACACGCCGACGGAGTGGAATATGCCACCACTTTCATTATCTCGCAGAACGATAAGATGAAGGATTGCATAAGCACTTTCAACAGTATCATCGACTCTCTGCCGCAGTCGCAGAAGGCTTTCGACCTCGCAAAGCAGTCACTCACCAAGAAACTGGCATCGGAGCGCACCACCAAGTTTGGCATTATCAACGCCTGGCTCGGTGCAAAGAAGCGCGGCATAGACTATTCGCTCAACGAAAAGACCTACAACGCTCTGCCCAACATCACGCTCGACGACATGGTGAAGTTTGAGAAAAGCCGCATGGCCAACAAACCTTACCGCTACATCGTGCTCGGCGACGAGAAGAGTCTCGACATGAAGGTGCTCGAAAAGATAGGTCCCGTGAAGCGAGTGTCCACCGACGAGGTGTTTGGATTCTAAGATTTTTTATCGACCAAAAGGCAAGTAGTAGGCGCAGCGCCTTGGTGCAGTTGGAAGGCTGTGGTAGGCGCTGCGTCCTATGTATCGGCTTTTTCGTACCAGAACAGTGCTAAGCGTCTTTTGGGGACATCTCTTGCCCCTCCATTTAACGGACAAAGTGTAAAAAGCGTGGCCTTTTGTTGCGGAAAAACGATAAATTGATTACTTTTGCCTAATAAAGTTGAGAATACATAATAATAAGGATTGCTTTATGAAAAATATCGATTGGGCAAATTTATCGTTCGGCTACATGCCGACAGACTATAACGTGCGCTGTTATTACCGCGACGGAAAATGGGGCGAAATAGAGATTTGCTCCGACGAATACATCAAGATGCACATGGCGGCCACGTGTCTGCACTATGGTCAGGAGGCGTTTGAGGGGCTGAAAGCCTACCGCTGTCCCGACGGCAAGGTGCGGGTGTTCCGCATGGAGGAGAACGCCGCACGTCTGCAAAGCACCTGTCAGGGCATTCTTATGCCCGAAGTGCCAACTGAATTGTTTACCGAAATGGTGAAAAAAGTGGTGCGTCTCAACCAGGAATACATACCTACTTATGAGAGTGGAGCCACACTCTACATCCGTCCGTTGCTCGTTGGTATGTCGGCGCAGGTGGGTGTGCATCCCGCAACCGAATACCTTTTCATGATTTTCGTCAGCCCCGTAGGACCTTATTTCAAGGGCGGATTCTCCACAAACCCCTACGTCATTGTGCGCGACTACGACCGTTCGGCTCCGTTGGGCACCGGAAAATACAAGGTGGGCGGCAACTATGCTGCTTCGCTCAAGGCCAATTCCATCGCGCATGAGAAGGGTTACGCCTGCGAGTTCTACCTTGATGCAAAGGAAAAGAAGTACATGGACGAGTGCGGAGCTGCCAACTTCTTCGGTATAAAGAACAACACTTACGTCACTCCTAAGTCCACAAGCATATTGCCAAGCATCACCAACAAGAGCTTGATGCAGTTGGCTGAGGACTACGGCATGACCGTTGAGCGTCGTCACATACCCGAAGAGGAACTCGAAACGTTTGAGGAGGCTGGTGCATGCGGCACAGCTGCGGTGATATCTCCCATCTCCTACATCGACGACCTCGACACTGGCAAGCGCTACACGTTCAGCAAGGACGGCAAACCGGGTCCTGTGTCGACAAAACTCTACAACCATCTGCGCAACATTCAGTATGGTATAGAGGAAGACAAGCACGGTTGGACTACCGTAGTGATTGACTGATAATACGGATATTGCCGCTCCATCCTGTCATAGCCGACGGGTATGGAGCGGTTTTTTGTTTCTTTTCAACGCTTTTCCATTAACCTTACGGCCGTAAAACGATGGTCTTACTGCCATAAAACTATATTCTTCTCACTAAAGAAGAACGAAATTACAACCTGAAAACTACATTCTTCAAACCTAAAAACGATTGACTATGAAAGAAATGATTGGAACTTTCAAGAACGAGGCGATACGCTCTCTTGAAGGCAAATGGGGCATCTCCGCGGTGCTGATGCTTGTATACTTTGCTGTTTCTGCGGCATTTTCATCACTTGGATTCGGCATTCCGGCAATCCTGCTCCTGCCTATGTGGTGGGGAGTTGTGGTGGCTTTCCTTGAAGTGTCGCGCGGAAAGAATCCCGAAATGGGCTGGGTGCTGAAGGGATATTCACGTTTCAGCGAGATTTTCCTCACTCTTTTGCTCCGCGAAATATACATCGCACTGTGGACATTGCTGCTCATTGTGCCCGGCATAGTGAAGAGTTATTCCTACGCAATGACCCCGTACATACTGCAAGACGACCCTGACTGCAAGTACGACGATGCCATCTGCCGCAGCATGGCCTTGATGAACGGTCACAAGATGGACCTTTTCCTGCTCGATCTCAGCTTCCTCGGTTGGGCAATCCTCTGTTTGTTCACCTTGGGTATAGGATTCCTGTTCCTCTTCCCGTACTGGTTGACCGCCAGGGCTAAGTTCTACGAGGAATTGATGAGCATGGAAAACGGCTGTGGCACGGAGTTTGCACTGTAAAGGGCAACGTATAACACTTAAAAACATAGAACTATTATGCTGAACAAGAAAGTAGAAGAGGCTATAAACGCCCAGATCAACGCCGAGATGTGGTCGGCTTACCTTTACTGGTCAATGGCTGCATACTGCCATTCCAACGGAAATCCCGGCATGGGAAGTTGGTTTGAGGTGCAGTTCCAGGAGGAGCAGGACCACGCAAAGATACTGTTCAACTACGTGATACGCCGTGGCGGACGTGTGGAACTGAAACCTATCGAGGCTGTGCCCACCACTTGGGACGGTATACTCGACGTGTTCAAGAGCACACTCGCACACGAGCAGAAGGTAACTGCGCTCATCAACAACCTCGTGGCACTGTCTGCCGCTGAAAACGACTACGCTACCCACAGCATGCTGCAGTGGTTTGTGGACGAGCAGGTTGAGGAAGAGGAGAACGCACAGAACATTATCGACAACCTGAACATGATTAAGGACAACGGCTACGGTCTGTATATGCTCGACAAGGAGCTTGGCGCACGCACATACACCCAGGCTTCACCGTTGGCAAACGCAAAGTAAAGTCGGTGAAACCGTACATTCCGGAGACATAAAACAAGGAGAGGATGCGGATAGCTTGGCCATTGCCGGGTGTCCGCAGCCTCTCTTTTTTTGTTTATATGCATGTTCGGACAACATTAGATACGCATTAAGGCTTCGTTATACATGCATTTGTTTTTCATGACATATCTCTTTTCAATTTAAAAACAAAACATCTACAACATAAATGAGCAAAGGAAAACTACAGAAATTCGCCGAGTTGGAAACCTTCGGCAACGTGTTTCAGTATCCCTATTCGGTGGTTGACCAGGTGCCGTTTGACCTTCGGGGACGCTGGCGCGACGACTATTTCCACAACGACAATCCCATTGTGCTTGAACTTGGCTGCGGCAAGGGTGAATATACCGTTGGTCTGGCCAAACTGTTTCCGCAGATGAACTTCATCGGCGTGGACATTAAGGGAGCGCGAATGCACAAGGGAGCCAAACAAGCCTTGGACGAGGGACTGCCCAATGTGGCTTTCCTGCGCACCAACATTGAGATTATCGACCGTTTCTTCGCTCCCGACGAGGTGCAGGAGATATGGTTGACGTTCAGCGACCCGCAGATGAAGAACCCCAGGAAGCGACTCACCAGCACCTACTTCATGGAACGCTACCGCCGTTTCCTCGCCGACGGGGGAATAGTGCACCTGAAAACCGACTCAAACTTCCTCTTCACCTACACCACCTATATGGTTGAGGCCAACAAGTTGCCGCTGCTCTTCCGCACGGAAGACCTCTACCACACTGAGGGCATCGACCAAGCCACGCAAACCATACTGTCTATACAGACTTACTATGAGTCGCAGTGGATTGACCGTGGGCTTGACATCCGATATATGAAGTTTCGGTTGCCCCACGAAGGTGCATTGGTGGAACCGGAGGTGGACATTCCGCTCGACGAATACCGAAGTTACAGGCGAACCAAACGCAGTTCGCTCGACGTAAGTCGCTAATACGAGCACGGCTTCAGCGCGGTTTAGCTGACACGAAAAACGCATTTCTGCCAAAATGTCCTTTTGACGTTTTGGCAGAAATGCGTTTTGGTTATGGATAATACAAGTGCGAAGTGTGACGAGAGAGATATGCCAAATGAGCACGAATGATACGGCGAGGGCGCCGTACCTCCTATGCACACCGCATCTTGCAGAGGTTTTTTGATGAACAAAAAGCCCCCTTTACTTGTTGCTTACCCCAACGATTTTTGTCGGTTTCAGCTCCTTGTTTCGTCGGTTAGTCACCGTCACTACGGCTTGGGCGAGGTTGATGAAGGCCTGACCAGTGGCGGTTTCCACATTGCAGGCAGCCGGTTGGCCGTCGTCGCCACTCTCGCAAATGCTCTGCACCAGCGGTATCTGAGCCAGCAGCGGTGCATCCATCTCCTTTGCCAGGGCTTTGCAACCCTCCTTGCCGAATATATAGTACTTGTTTTCGGGCAGTTCGGCCGGTGTGAACCATGCCATGTTTTCCACCAAACCCAGTATCGGCACGTTCACCTTGTCGTTGCGATACATGTCGATGCCCTTGCGAGCGTCGGCCAGAGCCACGTTTTGCGGCGTGCTCACTATCACCGCACCCGTTATGGCGAGCGTTTGCAGCAACGTGAGGTGTATGTCGCTCGTGCCCGGCGGTGTGTCGAGGATGAAATAGTCCAGGTCGCCCCAGTCGGCATCGGCTATCAACTGCTTCAGAGCGTTCGACGCCATGCCTCCGCGCCACAGAGTTGCCGTGTCGGGATTGACGAAAAAGCCTATGCTGAGCAGTTTTACTCCGTACTTTTCTATAGGCTCAATCAACTGTCGTCCGTCCTTTTCTACTGCGTAAGGCCGTGCGTCTTCCACCTTAAACATCTTGGGCATCGACGGACCGAATATGTCTGCGTCGAGCAGTCCCACCTTATAGCCCAGCTTTGCCAACGCAATGGCGAGGTTGGCCGACACGGTGCTCTTGCCCACACCGCCTTTGCCGGAACTCACGGCGATGATATTCTTCACGTCGGGCAGCAACTTGCCCACCTCCGGACGCGGTTTCGACTTGTATTCCGTGGCTATCGTCACCTCCACATCCTTGCTTATGCGGTAGTGGATGGCAGCCTCGGCCGACTTCACCGTGGACTTCAGAAACGGGTCGGTGTCTCTCGGGAATATCAGAGTGAACGACACCTTCATGCCGTCTATGCGTATGTCGTCGGCCACCATTTCGCTTTCCACCAGGTTTTTCTTCGTTCCGGGATAGGTCACTGTGGCCAATGCGTCGAGAATCAGTTTTGGATATAATGTCATCTTTGGTCGTTTTTATATATGAAGTGTGCAAATCGTGTTACATCATAGTGCACTTTTCGTCCTCGTTTTTGGCCACCTTTTCGCCCTCTTTCACCACGCGTGTTTCATATCCAATCTTCTTGAAACCCTTTTGCAGCTTTTCGGGTGTGGTCTTGTCGGCGTCGTAGGTAATTTTCACGGTCTGTTCAGCCACGTTGGTCTCAATGGTTTTCACACCTTTCTCAAACCTTATGTTCTTCTTTATCTTCTCTTCGCAGCTGTTGCAGTGCATCTGCGGATTCGTGGTCAGCACTATTGTCTTGATGTCCTTTGCCGTCAGCGACGCCGCACTCAGCAGCATTGCCGCCATAAACATTGCCTTTTTCATTGTTCTTTCCTTGTTTTTTTTCGTGCAGAGGTTTGTGTCTGCAAGTGCAAAATTACTCATTCCGTTTGTAAAACCGCACTCTCGCCGATGCGAAAAGCAACGCCCCGTTTCCATAGCCATGCCACTTGCGCTCCGTAACTAGGCCATTTAGCCACCGTAAGTGGCCCACTTTTGCACCGTAAATGGGCCACTTACGAGGCGTAAATGGGCCACTTTTGCAAGCCGTTGATACTGAACAATATACAAGACCGACTTTTTTAGTCCCCAAAAAGACTGTTTAACTCAATAGTTTTCAGTATTTTTGCAGCTAAAACCAACGCACTGGCGTTTCATCCAAAAGAAGTTTTGATCCGATTGAGACCATATATAATAATGTGTATGCTGCTGTTTGCCGCTGCCGTTTCGGCGCAGTCGCGGTGGAACAGTGCGTATCAGCAGTATGTGGACCAGTATAAGGACCTCGCCATCGAGCAGATGAAACGCTACAAGATTCCGGCAAGCATCACCTTGGCGCAGGGACTGCTGGAGTCGGGAGCTGGCCGCAGCGAACTGGCGCGCAAGGGCAACAACCACTTCGGTATAAAGTGTCACACGTGGAACGGCGGAACGGTGCATTTTGATGATGATGCCAATCAGGAGTGTTTCCGCGCCTACAACAGCGTGAGCGACAGTTATGAAGACCACTCGCGCTTTTTGGTCACCGGACGCAGGTATCAAGGTCTGTTCAACCTCTCCATCACCGACTATAAAGGGTGGGCCAGAGGACTGAAGGCAGCCGGCTACGCCACCAATCCCAAGTATGCCGACCGACTCATCGACATCATCCAGGTGTACAGTCTCTACCAGTACGACACCGCAAAATCATACGACCGATTCTATGCCAAGCGCAGTCGCGACCACAATGTTGGCGGTGCGGCACTGCACGCAGTGTATAAGTTCAACGACAACTACTACGTGAAGGCGCGCAAGGGCGACACCTTTGCTGCGATAGCCGCCGAAACGGGCATCTCGCGCCGACGGTTGGCCAAGTACAACGAGCGCGACAAGAACGACATACTGGCCGAAGGCGACATCGTTTACCTGAAGAAAAAGCGCAAGAAAGCGCCTAAGGAATACAAGGGACGGATGCACTATGTGCGCCAGGGACAGTCGATGTACACCATTTCCCAGCTATACGGCATACGCCTGAAGAGCCTCTACAAGCTCAACGGACTTACTCCCGACTATCAGATAAAGGTGGGCGACAGTCTGCGTGTGCGCTGATGGCGTGGTTGTTGCTGCACTTTAGATTAAGGATAACACATCGTTTATGAAACGCTACTTCATCACCTTTGCCTACGACGGCACGGCCTATCACGGTTGGCAGGTGCAACCCAACGGCAACACCGTGCAGGCTGAACTCGAAAAAGCCTTGTCGCTGCTGCTCGCAACGCCCATAACCGTGGTCGGAGCAGGGCGCACTGACACCGGTGTGCACGCCAGCAAGATGGTGGCTCACTTCGACACTGAGGTGGAAATAGACTGCAAGCAGTTGGCCTACAAACTCAACCGACTGTTGCCTCGTGACATTGCCGTGGCAGAGATAGAACAGGTGGCAAGCGACAAGCACGCCCGCTTCAGTGCCACTGCGCGCACCTACCACTACTTCATACACACGGCGAAGAACCCCTTTCTGCGCAAATATTCGTGCGAACTGCACTATCCGCTCGACTTCAACCTGATGAACGAGGCTGCCGAGCGGTTGCTCCACTACGACGATTTCGGGGCATTCTGCAAGAGTCACGCCGACGTGAAGACCACACTGTGCAAGGTCACCAAAGCCCAGTGGGAGCAACTGTCGCCCGATGCGTGGCGCTTTGAAATCAGTGCCAATCGTTTCCTGCGCAACATGGTGCGCGCCGTGGTGGGCACACTGATTGAAGTGGGTCGCCACCGCATGACTCTCGACGACTTCTGCCGCGTGATAGAGGGCGGAAAGCGCACTGCCGCAGGTGAGTCGATGCCCGCCAACGCCCTGTTTCTCGTGGATGTGAGGTATTGAAGTATCTGGCAAGATGTAGCTATCGCGCCCTGAAAGGGCAGCTACTCATAGCCCAGGGCAACGCCCTGGGTATTGAAGGGTAAGAGGTAACTTGCGCCCTGTAAGGGCAGCTGCATGAAGCCCTTTACCAAAAAGAGATTGTTATCAAACAAAAGTTTATGATATGTGGTTGATTTTAGCTTTTCTTTCAGCCGTGTTGCTCGGCTTCTACGACTCGTTTAAGAAGAAGTCGTTGAGCGGCAACGCCGTCATTCCGGTGCTTTTTCTCAACACTCTGTTTTCGTCACTCATCTTCATTCCGTTCATTGCGCTTAGCAGTAGCTCCGGTGTGTTGGACGGAACCATCTTCCATGTAGGCTCCGGCGGATGGGAAGTACACAAGTACATACTCCTGAAGAGTTGCATCGTGCTCAGCAGTTGGATGCTCGGCTACTTCGGCATGAAGCATCTGCCGCTCACGATAGTAGGTCCCATCAACGCCACACGCCCGGTGATGGTGCTCGTGGGCGCATTGCTCGTGTTTGGCGAACGGCTCAACCTGTGGCAATGGGCTGGTGTGCTCCTCGCGGTGATGTCGTTTTTCATGCTCAGTCGCAGCGGCCGCAAAGAGGGAATAGACTTTGAGCACAACAAATGGATATGGATGATTGTGGGTGCAGCCGTGCTCGGAGCGGTGAGCGGACTGTATGACAAGTTTCTCATGGCTCCGCAGTCGGAAGGCGGTGCGGGTCTTGACACGATGATGGTGCAGAGCTGGTACAATATCTACCAGTGCTTCATGATGGGTGCCGTGCTTATGCTCATGTGGTGGCCTCACCGCAAGCATTCCACACCGTTTCGTTGGGACTGGACCATCATCTTCATCAGCGTGTTTCTCAGTGCCGCCGACTTCGTCTACTTCTATGCGCTCAGCATTCCCGGCGCTATGATCAGCATAGTGTCGATGATAAGGCGCGGCAGTGTGGTGGTGAGCTTCCTCTTCGGCGCCGTTGCCTTCCACGAAAAGAACCTCAAGTCGAAGCTTGTCGACCTCATCCTGGTGCTGCTCGGCATGGTTTGCCTCTACATCGGATCGAAATAATTCAGTATTCTTACACCTTATTATATACAAAGAGATATGAAAAGAAGTCAGTTTGTAGCCGCTTTCATTGCGGTTCTCTCCCCGTTCATTGCCGTGGGATGCTCTGATAGCAACGACAGCGGATACAACCGCAACACGTATACAGGCCCGACTGTGGGCGAAAGACTGCGCTACACGGTGCAGCTCAACGATGCCAATGTGCTCGAAGTGGCCGACCTGCTCGTGCAGTATCTCAATCCCGACGGAACAATCGTGCAGGACACAGTGCGCGGCAGCCGCTGGACCAAGACCCTGACGTTCACTCCGGGCAAGGATGTGTACTTCACTCTGGCCGCAAAATACTTTGCCAAGAGCGGCATCGTGCCCACCAAGGACAGCTACGACTTCGGTCTGAACCTGTCTTCTCCGCTGTATTATGTGAACGCCAAGGGCGACAGCTTGTTTGCAGGCACCATCCGACCGAGGAGTGGCGACTGCACAGGTCTCTTCAAACTCGGACTGACCACCCTGACCAAGGCCGAAATCATGTCGGAAGTGGGTCGCAGCGACATCGACACCACCATGATTTACTACAACATGAACGACAGCGCCACGCAATATAAGACGTATGTGTGGCAAGAGAAGTAGCTCATGTGTCGTGCCAAGTGGTCGTTTTGTAGCGGTCGTCCGTCACTTTACCGCCACTTGGTGGCAATTATTTCCATAAAAGTATTACATTTGCACTTGAAAAAAGGTGCTTCGGCTGCATGAAACTTGTTATAATGACAAAACCAACGTTCTTCGTTGAGGAGGACAAGATACTCGCATCCCTTTTTGATGAGGGTATGGACAACCTGCATCTGTGCAAGCCGGACTCCGCTCCCCTGTATTCCGAGAGGCTTCTGACCCTGCTTCCGGAGGATGTCTACGGCAAAATCACAGTGCACGGCCACTTCTATCTGAAAGAGGAATACGGTCTGCGCGGCATACACGTGGACAACGACTCGGAGATTCCGGTCGGCTATAGGGGACATTTCAGTCGTACTTGCCGCGCGATAGACGAGTTGAAGGCCGCAAGCAAGCGTGCCGACTGCGTGTTTCTCGCTCATGCGTTGGACATGAAGGCCGACGGCAGTGGCCAACGGGTGTTTTCCGACGAGGAACTCCGCGAGGCTTCGCGCCGTGGTTTCATCGATAAGAAGGTATATGCCTACGGCAACATCGGGCTGGACAACATTCAAAAGGCCAAAGACTTGGGCTTCGGCGGCGTGGTTGTGGGCAGCGACCTGTGGGACAGGTTCGATATACACCACCAACAGGACTACAAGGAACTGATGACCCATTTTGAAAAGTTGCGCAAGGCAGTGGGATAGGGCTTGCCAAAAGTACTGCCGCAACAACAGAGCACAAACAATTAAAACCAAATAATGAGCGATAACAACTCCTACATGGTATTCTCGGGCACTAGCACGAAATACCTGGCAGAGAAAATCTGCCAAAGTTTGGACTGTCCGTTGGGACAGTTGCAGATAACAAAGTTCTCCGACGGAGAGTTCGCAGTGTCCTATGAAGAGTCAATCCGTGGGCGCGACGTGTTTCTGGTGCAGAGCACATTCCCCAATTCCGACAACTTGATGGAGCTTTTGCTCATGATTGATGCCGCGAAAAGGGCATCGGCTCGCAGCGTGAACGCCGTGATTCCTTACTTCGGATGGGCACGTCAGGACCGCAAGGACAAGCCCAGAGTGAGCATAGGTGCAAAGCTCGTGGCCGACTTGTTGAGCGTTGCTGGCATCGACCGACTGATTACGATGGACTTGCATGCCGACCAGATACAGGGTTTCTTCGATGTTCCCGTCGACCATCTGTACGCTTCGGGTGTGCTTCTGCCTTATTTGCAGAGCTTGAAGCTCAAGGATTTGGTTATCGCATCGCCCGACGTAGGTGGTTCAAAGCGCGCCAATACATACGCTAAATACTTCGGTTGTCCCTTGGTGTTGTGCAACAAGACCCGACTGAGAGCAAACGTTGTGGACAGCATACAGATAATCGGCGACGTGAAAGGCAAGAATGTGGTGATCATCGACGATATGGTTGACACCGCCGGCACCATCACCAAGGCCGCCGATATAATGAAGGAAGCTGGTGCAACCACCGTCCGCGCCTGTGCATCTCACTGCGTTATGAGCGGTCCGGCAAGCGAACGTGTGCAGAACTCGTCGCTTGAGGAGATTGTTTTCACCGATTCAATACCTTACACCAAGCGTTGCGAAAAGGTAAAGCAGATTTCTGTTGCCGACATGTTTGCCGAAACGATTCGTCGTGTCATCAACAACGAGAGCATAAGCAGCCAGTATCTCGTGTAGAAAACCATAGCGGCTGTCCGGTGGAGTAGGGACTTAGGTCTCGGAAATCAACCGGACAGCCGTTCTTTTATTCATTCATTTATAGTCAAAACGGAAAGGCTTTGCTTTCCACAACAGTTTCTTTAGCTTTATGAAGAAGTCAATTTTTCTGTGCCTGTTGGCGATAATCGTGGCTACAACAGCCTGTCAGTCCAAGTCATACCGCATAGAGGGAACCGCCGAAGGACTTGCTGACGGCGACACCTTGTATCTTACCGACGACATGATAAACGGTGTGCCATGCGATACGCTCGTGATAAAGGACGGAAAGTTCAGTTTCGAGTCGGAAACAGACACCGTCAAGCTCGTGATGCTGTATGCTTCGCGCCGCAATGAGATAAACGCTCCGTTCTTCATCGAACCGGGTACCATAAAGCTGAAGCTGTCCAACAATCCGCAAACCACACGGGTGTCGGGAACAAAGGTAAACGAGGGTTGGCAGGAACTGAACGACACCATCGTGAAAATCGGTATGCAGATCAACCGCATAGCCACCCAACTGTATGGCAGCAAGCTCTCCGCTGAGGAGCAAAAGGCCAAGGCGGCTGAGATGGAGCGGCTCAACGGTGTGTTCAAACAGGCTGTCATTGATTGTGCGGAGAGGAATATCGACAACGAACTGGGTTGTTTCATCATCACATACTACACTGAGGACATCATTGACGATGCCGCTCTGCCGAAACTGCTGGCCAAGTTGCCGGAGAAATTCCGCAAAAGGGAGGCCGTGAAGCGTGTCGTTGCGCAGATTGAAAAGACTGCGAAGTATGCCGTGGGACAGAAGATAGACAACTTCACCATGTCCGGTCTTGACGGTAAGGACGTTGATTTGATGAAGGAAATAGGCAAAAATAAGGTTACGGTCATCGACTTCTGGGCAAGCTGGTGCGGCCCTTGCCGTCAGGAAATGCCTATGATGGTGGCTATGTATGGCAAATATAAGAGCAAAGGACTGGGCATCGTCGGCATTTCTCTCGACAACGACCGCAGCCAATGGACCAATGCCACGGAGAAACTGGGCATCAAATGGCCGCAAATGTCCGACCTAAAGGGTTGGGACAACGCCGCTGCACGTACAATTGGCGTGCGTTCGATACCTTACACCATCGTGGTTGACAGCAAAGGCGTGATACTTCAGAAGGAATTGCGCGGCAGCGAACTTGAGAATTTCGTCGCTTCGCAGTTGGAAGGTGGAAAATAAACGTTGTGCAAACAGCGTTCGTACAGCGTGAAAACAACTGCTAAACGTTGTGCGAATGCTGTTTATACATCGTAAAAACGACATATAAACACCGTACGAACAGTGTTTATATGTCGTGAAAAATATGTGGGCAAGCCTTGTGCTTGCCCTTATTCTTGCTTGCCGGAAGCCTTGTATTCCGACGGCAATACCCCGAATGTTTTCTTGAAACTTGCCGAGAAGTTGCGCGCAGTGGCAAAACCTACGCGACTGGCCACCTCACTCACCGACAGGGATGTGTCGGCGAGCAACTGCGCAGCGGCCTTCAGTCGCACGTTGCGCATGAACTCCGCCGGACTAATGCCCAACATGTTTCGCAGTTTGGCGTAGAGATTGGTGCGACTCATGGCTACATCGCGCGCCAACTGGTCCACATTGTAGTCCTCATCATCCAGATGCGCCTCCACAGCGGCGAGCAACTGTTCGGTAAACCGCTCTTCCTCCTCGTTGATGCCTATCTTTCTGGGGTCAACCCGCGTGTTTTGGGCAAACTGGTGGCGCGCTTCTTCACGCCGTTCAAAGAGTTTGTTCACCCTATTGTCGTTTTCACGCTCCAAAGCGGTCTTCTTCCTCTTTATATACGATGCAATCAGCACGGCTGCGGCGGCAATAATGAGCAGCAGATAGATGGCTTTTGCCCACCAGGTGAGCCATATCGGCGGATTTACCGTCACGTTCACCGTCAGCGAACCGCTCCATTTGCCGTCGGGAGAGGCCGCCTGCGCCTCAAAAGTGTAGTCGCCTGGAGGCAAGGACTTATAGTCCGCCACTGCCAGTCCGTCGGTTCTGTCGGTAAGGTGCCAGTCTGTCTCCAACGGTTTGAGGCGATAGCGGTAGCGGTTGTGCGTTGGATTGGCGTAGTCGAGGGCAGAAAAGTGGAACGTGAGGTAATTTTCGTCGTGCGCAAGGGATATTTCGTTGCCACTATGCATACCATCGTCATACTTGTTTCCGTCCACTTTCAGCAGCGTAAGCGTGGGAGTCGTTGCGCTTGCGCAGTCAGTCAGCCACTCCGGACGGAACATTATCGCCGTCATGTCGTAGAGCACGAACACCAACTGGCCGTCGTCTGTCATGCAGGCGGCACGCTCCGTCATGGCAACCGTCGGTATGCCGTCGCTTTCTCCATAGTCGGTCACGTTGGGAGTAATCCTTGATATGCCGAACGACGTGCCTGCCCAAAGGTTTCCGTTATGGTCGAGCACCAGACTGCGTATGCAGTTGTTGGCCAGTCCGGCTATCCGTCGACATTTTCCGCCGTTG
>CAVKVO010000016.1:0-3743 GCA_963659575.1 Prevotella sp. CAG:1031 | reverse complement strand
CCTTTGTGTTGAGCAGAAACGCACCGTTCTGTGTGTAAACGGCCACCCAAGGTTCTTCAACGGTGCATGCGCCGACAATATGGCGGTAGTTGTTTAGTTGCGGAAGCTTGTTGTTGAGCACAACGGTGCGGTTGTCCTGCGCATAGAGATAGGTCAGTTGGTTGAGGCTCTGGCTCTGTAGCCGCCGCTCACCGCCGTTTAGCGGCACGTCCATCACCGCAGCCTTGCGAGCCAGACCGATTATCGGGTCGCCCGTTGCCGTCCTTTTCGCCGTGGTCTTTGTCGGTGGAGTGTATATTATGCCCTTTCCGGTGGTGCAAGTCCACGTTCCTCCTTGCCAATCACGCACGGTTGCCGGCGACTTCACGAACCTTGGCAATGAGCGGAGCCTTGGCTTGATGTCGTAGCGGAACGACATGGTGCGCACGTCAAACAGATACAATCGGTAATAGTCGCGCAACCACAATAGTGAGTCGCCTTGCCACAACTGTGCGTAGCCGTCTTTGGCGTAGCGACTCATGCGGTAGGTTTTCCGTCTGTCGCACTTCACGGTGACGAACCCCTCTCCGTCGGAAAGGCAGAATACACCTTCGCAGTTCACGAGCATCTGATGGTTGGGCAGAGGCACTATCTGGCGCACCTCGTCGGTGGGAAGACCGTCGGAAGTTTGCCAAAATCGGGCGTAAACAGATGTCGTGGCGAGGCATAGAGCCATGCATTGCAGGAGCAAAGTCTTGATGCGCATTGTTGAAAACGGATTATATTATGGTATACAAAGTTGGTCTTTTTTTTCGAAAAAACGGTTTGCAACATGCAAAAAGCATGTTTGGGACGTCCTTTTGGCCCGATTGTACGAAACAAACATACGGTTTGGTATCTTTTAGGCGGTAGTAAGACCTGTTTGAGTGGTATTTTTGTAACGTGAAAGTGTGTGGTTCGCACTGTGCCGCACGTTCCATCAAGGTGCTAATCCATACCAATAACGACACGATGAAAAGGAATATTCTCTTGCTTCTGCTGATGGTTTTCGTCAGTATAGTCCACGGTCAGACCACCTATACTATGGCCGGACCCTACGAAGTTGTGGCTCGCGACGGTCAGTATGCCTACACCAAGGAGGGCAGTGAGCGCGACATGTGGACTGCATGGCAATGGGCTGAGCAGGGCAAAAAGTCAGAAGCCGCGGCGATAGTCAACGCCTACGCCAACACGCTCCAGCGGTTTGATGGTCACGACGCACCGCTTTGCGCCATACAGGGCTACTGGTTGCTGCGCTCGATGATGGAGCTAAAGGACATGGAGACGGCCAACTGGTCGGCAATGGTGCGGCGCGTCATGCTGCCGATGATGGCGAAATTTGATGCCGACAGTCCCTATGCCAACGGCAACTGGGGCGCAATAGTCAACCGTCTGCGCATGGCGTGCGGCATATTCCTCGGCGACAGTGCGTTGTATCAGTCCAGCATCAGATACTATCTCCACGGCAACGACAACGGATCGCTGCCAAACTACATCGGCAAGTCGGGACAATGTCAGGAAACGGGGCGCGACCAGGCACACGTGCAACTTGGACTTGGCGCACTGTGCGACCTCTGCGCAATGGCTTGGGAGCAGGGCGACGACCTCTGGGGCGCGCTCGACAACCGACTGATGGTTGGCTTGGAATACACAGCGCGCTACAATCTCGGCCATGAAGTGCCGTTTGAAACGTGGCAGGACTGCACCGGACTGTACTGCAACTGGACCACGCCCGGCTCCATGCAGCGCGGCCATATACGCTGCATCTACGACAAAGCCTACGAGCATTACACCACGGTGAAGCACCAACGCATGCCCTACGTAAAGCGGTTGCTTGACTTGCAGCACAAAGCCGAACGTCGGGGCGAGATAACCCGAGGCATGGAGGCCGACGTGTTTGTCGTTAAGGGAGTGAAAGCGTCACCCCAACTTCACCAACTGTTCACCTATCCGGCTCCCGATGGTGCTCCGTTGAAGCACGACTACGATGTATTTGTGCAGTCGCGCGGCAGTAAGGAGTGGAAAAGGGTTGATACGTATATGGCAAAGGTCAATGCTCCTATTGGCAACAGCACTCACAAACGGAGCGAAATCAGCTATGCGCAGTTTGATTTCACTGGCAGCGTACAGGTGAAAGTGGTGTGCCGTGGTCGCAAGTACAAGTCTGTGCGTGTGCGTCCCGACTATCGGGGTGTTATAGCCCGTGCCGTTGACGACAGTACGGTGCAGTTTTCCCTCTTCCAACCGGAAAACCTGAGTGTGGAGTTCGACGGTGACATCACTTCCAACCTGCTGCTTTTCACCTCCAAACCGCCAGTGAGTCGCCGTCAAGCTGAGCGTGAAGCGAAGTCTCAAGGGCGCACTTTCAGATATTATGCGCCGGGAATATATAATGAAGACACCATCCGCATAGCCTCCAACACCACCGTCTATCTCGCTCCGGGTAGCTATTTCACGGGTACGTTTGCCATTGAGGATGCCCATGACGTGAGCATTGTTGGCCGTGGCATAGCTCGTCCCGAAAACGGCTATGAGGGTTGCCATGTTCATCGGTCGCAACGCGTGTTGATAGACGGCCTTACGGTGAACACGTGTCCCGTGGGTGGCAGCGACGGAGTGACGATTCGCGACGTGCGGAGCATTTCCTTTCCGGCTTGGGGCGACGGTTTGAATGTCTTCGCCTCGCAGAATGTGCTCTACGACCGGGTGTTCTGCCGCACCAGTGACGACTGCACCACGGCCTATGCCACGCGCAAAGGTTTTTCCGGCAACTGCCGCAACGTGACCATGCGCAACTCTACGCTTTGGGCTGACGTGGCTCACCCAATCTTTATAGGTCTTCACGGCAATGCGGAGCGTGGCGATACGATAGAAAACCTGCGCTATGAGAACATCGACATACTGTGTCAGAGTGAGCCGCAGGTGGACTATCAAGGTTGTATGGCCATCAACTGTGGCGACAACAACCTCGTTCGCAACGTGACATTCAGCAACATCCGTGTGGAACAGATACTTCAGGGTTCACTGTTGCAGGTGAAGGTGGGTTACAACCGCAAGTACTGCGCAGCTCCGGGCCGCGATGTAGAAAATATCACGTTCCGCAACATCCGCTACAACGGCACAACGCCTAACCTCTCCATCCTTTCCGGTTACGACAGCACCCGCACTGTCCGCGGCGTAACGTTTGAGGGAGTGAAGATAAACGGTCGCCTGCTGTACGACAACATGGAGGGTAAACCAGCATGGTACAGCACCGCCGACTACCTGCCGATGTATGTCGGGACGCACGTAGACGGAGTCGTGTTCAGAGAAAAATAAGGTAAGTTGTTTTTAGGGTAACATTGCAAAAGGGGTTCTTTTTAGGTCGGCGTGGAAACAAAAACCTGAAAAACACCCTGT
The DNA here is from genome assembly GCA_963659575.1 of Prevotella sp. CAG:1031. Classification (GTDB taxonomy): domain Bacteria; phylum Bacteroidota; class Bacteroidia; order Bacteroidales; family Bacteroidaceae; genus Prevotella. The sequence continues at coordinate 326 of CAVKVO010000016.1, read as the reverse complement.
GGTGGGCAAAACTCTCATTCTTCGAGTTTTTTGATGGTGTTTGTCTGTCCATTGCTTACGTAAGCAAGCTTACGACGCACTGTACAGACAAACACCATCAGTGCCGTTCCGGCACTTGCCCACCGCAGGGCGATAAACCCCGCCTTCGGCTAAAAAACGCTGCGCAGTGAACATGCGACGCACGTATGTCCTCCATTCTGTCTATAGCCTCGAAGAGGCTCAACCTTAGTAACCCCATGTGAAGCGTAGCGGAACATGGGGATATATATAATAAGGTGTAAAATTCGGCTTCGAAGATGCCGCACATAAGACTATGGTGGCTACTT
>CAVKVO010000015.1:10458-19744 GCA_963659575.1 Prevotella sp. CAG:1031 | reverse complement strand
TCTTTTCACCAGTGAAAGAGGTTGTGGCTCGCTGGCTTCAAATAAAGGAAGTTGCCGTGGATTCTCCATTTGTTTTTTTTGCTTTAAGTTTGGCGTTTTCAAATATTATGCGTTACTTTGCAATGCGAGGGTGCGGTAAGAGACCGCTACATGCTCAGCTGGTAGCCGCCGCCTCTCGTTCCGAACCAGCCTCTAAGGCTGGTTTATTTCGTTTATAATAGCATCTTTATGAATACAGATAATCCTTTTGAATTTGTGAAATTGTTCCGTGCCAGCAAGCCCCATAAATTTTCCAAGGCCATCTTCAAACATGCCTTTTGAATAATTATTCGGGAAATATATTACCGCTATATCACAATCTGGCTTTTTAGCGCAGTGCTTCAAGGCGTTCCTTACATTGTTCGGTGTACCGTTTTCGGCAGATCCAATCTCAAACGACAAGTTATCCCACGTCCCTTCTGTGCTTTTCTTTTTATAAATATTTTGAGGTTCATCACCAAGTTTGTCATCATATTCGAAACTCAATTCAATCCATTTTCGTATTAACAGTTTTTATTTGGAAACAGCCACAAACATTACTAAAAGAGGTTGTCTCTTATTGTCTCTATTGTCGTTAGTAATTGGTACGGCGATGGCGCTGTACCTTCTATTTCGTGCTCTTTTATCCAAGGGGTCGGCGAGGACGCCAACCCTCCTGCCCTCGTGCCCTTTTAGCTAGGGCGCAGCGAGGACGCGGCGCCTACTACTGCCTTCCAACTGCGCCAAGGGCAAAGCGAGGGCGCTTCGCCTACTATGCGCAGCATTCTTCATTCATCATTCTTCATTTGTGCAAGCTGTTCTTCACTTTTTCTATTTTTTTTGCCGTATTAGAAAAAAGCACTACCTTTGTACACCATATTAATAAGGTATTAATTGGGGCGGTTTTATAAGGAGTTTACAGACCCGCCCGTAATAAAGAAGATATAAGACATGGCCAAGAAATTTGCCGAGCATAACGGTTTGGACTTGACGCAAGTCAACAGCGAAATATTAGACATGTGGAACCGGGAGGACGTCTTCCGCAAATCAGTGGATGAGCGCGAAGGATGCCCTCAGTTTGTATTCTTCGAGGGACCTCCCTCGGCCAACGGACATCCGGGTATTCACCACGTGCTGGCTCGTTCCATCAAGGACACGTTCAACCGCTACAAGACAATGAAGGGCTTTCAGGTGCACCGCAAGGCCGGATGGGACACCCACGGACTGCCCGTTGAACTTGGAGTGGAAAAGGAACTGGGCATAACCAAGGCCGACATCGACAACAAGGCTTCGGACAAATACATCTCTGTGGAGGACTACAACCACAAGTGCCGCGAGAACGTGATGAAGTTCACGGCAGAGTGGCGCAAGCTGACCGAGGAGATGGGTTACTTCGTTGACCTTGACCATCCCTACATCACATACGACAACAAGTACATCGAGACCTTGTGGTGGTTGCTGAAGCAGCTGTACAACAAGGACTTGCTCTATAAGGGCTACACCATACAGCCCTACAGTCCGGGTGCAGGAACCGGTTTGAGTTCGCACGAGCTGAACCAGCCGGGATGCTACCGCGACGTGAAGGACACCACCTGCACCGCCCTGTTTGAAGCCGCCAACCCCAAAGAGGAGTGGACGAAGTGGGGAAAACCCTATTTCCTCGCATGGACCACAACCCCCTGGACACTGCCTTCAAACACCGCTCTGTGCGTAGGTCCGTCATACACGTACCTCGCCGTTGAGACCTACAACGCCTACAACGACGCTCCCGTGACGGTGATCATAGCAAAGGACCTGCTCAACGCCTATCTGAAGCCCGAGGGCAAGGACCTGCCGATGGACAGCTACAAGCACGGCGACAAGGTGATACCATACCGCATCGTGGGCGAATACACCGGACGTGAACTCGAAGGACTGCGCTACAAGCAGCTCATGCCTTGGGTGAAGCCCACGGCAAAGCTCGACAAAAACTCACCTGAGTTTGTCAAGGAGTATGCCGCAGCCCACGCTGAAAAGGTGTTTGACGGCGAAAACGGCAAAGACCGCTTCGTGGAGATGGAAGACATGGCCTTCCGAGTGATTCTCGGCGACTATGTGACCACCGACGACGGTACCGGTATAGTACACATTGCCCCGACCTTCGGTGCCGACGACGCCAAGGTGGCAAAGGACGCTCACATCCCGTCGCTCTTCCTTATAAATAAGAAAGGTGAAACGCGCCCGATGGTTGACCTTGAGGGCAAATACTACCACGTGGCCGAACTCGACAAGAACTTCGTGGCATCGTGCGTGGACGTCAACGCCTACAGTCATCACGAAGGCGACTATGTGAAAAACGCATACAGTCCGGAGTTTAACAAAGACGGAAAATACGACGAAGCCGCAGCCGCCAAGGCTGAAGACCTGAATGTGGTGCTCTGCATGGAGATGAAACAGGAGGGTTCGGTGTTCAAGATAGAGAAGCACGTGCACAACTATCCGCACTGCTGGCGCACTGACAAACCGGTGCTCTACTATCCTCTCGACAGTTGGTTCATCCGCTCTACGGCAAAGAAAGACCGTATGGCAGAACTGAACAAGACCATCAACTGGCAACCGGCGTCAACTGGTACGGGACGTTTCGGCAACTGGCTCGAAAACCTCAACGACTGGAACCTCTCGCGCTCACGCTTCTGGGGCACTCCGCTGCCCATCTGGCGCGACGAAGACGGCGAGGAACTGTGCATCGGTTCGCTTCAGGAACTGTATGACGAGATGGAAAAGAGTGTGGCTGCCGGCGTGATGAAGTCAAATCCGTTTAAGGACAAAGGCTTCGTTCCGGGCGACTATTCGCAGGAAAACTACGACCGCATAGACCTGCACCGTCCGTATGTGGACGACATCGTGCTGGTTAGTCCCACGGGCAAACCGATGAAGCGCGAAACCGACCTCATCGACGTGTGGTTCGACTCAGGTTCAATGCCCTATGCTCAGGTGCACTATCCGTTTGAAAACAGCGACGTGATCGACAAGCATCTGGCTTTCCCCGCCGACTTCATCAACGAAGGCGTTGACCAGACACGCGGTTGGTTCTTCACTCTCCACGCCATTGCCACAATGGTGTTCGACAGCGTGGCCTTCAAGAACGTCATTTCGTCAGGTTTGGTGCTCGACGCAAAGGGCAACAAGATGTCGAAGCACGTGGGCAACGTGACCGATCCGTTTGAGATGATAGGCAAGTACGGTGCCGACCCCGTGAGATTCTACATGATGACCAACTCCGAACCGTGGGACAACCTCAAGTTTGACCCGTCGGGAGTGGACGAGGTGCGCCGCAAATTCTTCGGCACATTATATAATACCTACTCATTCTTCAGTCTGTATGCCAACGTCGACGGTTTCAACTATGCAGAACCCGACGTGCCTATGGCAGAACGTCCAGAGATTGACCGCTGGATATTGTCGGTGCTCCACTCACTTATAAACAATGTAGACCGCGAACTGCAGAACTACGACCCCACTCGTGCCGGTCGCTTGATAGAGGCGTTCGTTAGCGATGACCTCAGCAACTGGTATGTGCGTCTGAACCGCAAACGTTTCTGGGGTAAGGAGATGAGCAAAGACAAGTTGTCGGCCTATCAGACATTGTACACCTGTCTCGAAACAGTAGCCAAACTGCTCGCTCCGTTCGCTCCGTTCTACGCCGACAGACTCTATCTCGACCTGACCGCCGCCACCGGACGCGACACGGTATGCTCGGTTCACCTGGCTAAGTTCCCCGTGGCCGACAACAGTCTCATCGACAAAGACCTGGAAGAGCGCATGGGCCTGGCCCAGAAGATAACATCGATGGTGCTCGCATTGCGCCGCAAGGTGAACATCAAGGTGCGCCAGCCGCTGCAGGCCATCATGATTCCCGCCACAAGCGAGGAGCAGAAGGCTCACATCGAGGCAGTGAAGGAACTGGTGAAGAGCGAGGTGAACGTGAAGGAACTCAACTTTGTGGAAGGTTCCGGCATGCTCGTCAAGAAGGTGAAGTGCAACTTCCGCACAATGGGCAAGAAGTTTGGCAAACTGATGAAGAGCATCGCCGCCGCCATGGGCAACCTCGGGCAGGAGGAGATAGCCCGTCTGGAGAGCGAAGGCTCGATAAAACTCGCGATAGAAGGCCAAGAGGCTATCGTGGAGGCCACCGACGTGGAGATAATCAGCGAGGATATGCCCGGATGGCTCGTGGCCAACGAAGGCAACCTGACCGTTGCGCTTGAGGTGGAACTGACCGACGAACTGCGCAACGAGGGTATGGCGCGCGAACTCATCAACCGCATACAGAACATGCGCAAGGACGGCGGACTTGAAATCACTGACCGCATAAACGTGACGGTGTCTCCGTGCGAACGGGTGACAGCCGCTGTGGAAGGATTCGGCCAGTATATCAAGGCACAGGTGCTCGCCAACGACATCGTTCTGGCCGACAACGACGGACAGGAAACGGAGCTGGACGACACCAAGGCCAACATCAAGGTTGAAAAGGCGTAACCGCAACGACAGAAAACATCATACAAACCTTAAAATACCAATATTATGAACGCAGAAAAGACACGTTATAATGACGACGAACTTGAGGAGTTCAAAGTCATAATAAAGGAGAAGTTGGCGCTGGCCAAGCGCGACTACGACCAGATGATGCGCACGTTGATGAACCAAGACGGCAACGATGTGGACGACACGTCACCCACCTACAAGATTCTTGAGGAGGGCAGCGCCACTCAAAGCAAGGAGGAACTGATACAGATGGCCGGAAGGCAGCAGAAATTCATCAACGGTCTTGAAGCTGCGCTGGTGAGAATTGAGAACAAGACCTACGGCATAGACCGCATCACAGGCAAACTGATACCCAAGGAACGCCTGCGCGCCGTGCCGCACGCAACGCTCAGCGTTGAATCAAAGCAGAACAGAAAGAGATGAAACAGCAAGGAAAGGTGCTGAACAACGGAAGAATGGCTATACTGATTGTTATAGCCATTCTTTTGATAGACCAAGTTATCAAGATTTGGGTGAAGACCAACATGACCCTGTATGAGACGATTGACGTCACGTCGTGGTTCAAAATACGCTTCATTGAAAACAACGGAATGGCCTATGGCATGGAGATAGGCAGCAAACTCGTGCTGTCGTTGTTCCGCATAATCGCCGTTTCGGCCATCAGTTACTACATCTACAAACTGTCGAAGCGCACCGACATACGCCGCGGCTACATCGCCTGTATGGCAATGGTGGTGGCAGGAGCGGCTGGAAACATATTCGACAGTATGTTCTACGGCCTGGTTTTCAACGCCTCTTCCGAGTTCTATACCTCCTATTTTGTGCCTTTCGGCACCGGCTACGCCCCATTCTTGATGGGCAAGGTGGTCGACATGTTCTACTTCCCGCTCATTGTCACCACGTGGCCGTCATGGGTGCCTACGGTAGGTGGACAGGAGTTTATTTTTTTTAGCCCCATTTTCAACTTTGCTGATTCGGCAATAAGCGTCGGAGTTGTGCTTTTGCTGTTGTTCTACCGCAAGGAACTCAACTCCATGTCACAGCATATTCACAGTGCGAAAGACGCAGAGAAGCATGGACAGGACAACGTCAGTGCGCAGGATTAGTCTGCACAAGGTGCTCGTTGTGGCCGTGCTTGCGGTCATGATGCTGGCGGGATGCAAACCGCAGGTGCCGTCGGAGTATATCCAACCCGACGACATGGCCGACATATTGTATGACTACTACGTGATGAAGTCACTCGCATCGCAGGGCGACAACTCCGAATACAACCGCAGTCTGTATTATCTCGGTGTGCTGAAGAAGCACTCCGTGAGCGAAGCCGAGTTCGACTCATCGCTCGTCTACTACTATGCGCACGCCGAAAGGTTGGCCAAGGTGTATGAAACGGTGTCGAAACGGCTGCAGAGCGAGGCCACAAAGCTAGGTGCTTCGGTAGGAGAAATCGGCAAATATGCCAATCTGACCGCCAAAGGCGACACGGCCAACATCTGGAAAGACGCCACCTGCGCCATTCTCATGCCCGCACCGCCATACAACCGCATTGATTTCACCATAAAAGCCGACAGCACCTTTAAGCGTGGCGACTCGTTTATGCTCAACATCATGGCCAACTTCATGTTCCAGAGCGGCAACAAGGACGGCATAATCTGCGCAAAGGTGAGCTACGCCGGCAGCGACAGCACCGCCGTATACTACGCCAACGTGAATGTGTCCGGACTCGCAAAACTCCAGATCCCGGGAAATGACGATGCCGACATCAAGGAGATTGAAGGTTTCTTCTATCTCGGACAGGGTGGCGACGAATCGTACACGAGGAAGATACTGTTCATCGACGGCATCCAACTGATACGTTTCCACCGCAAGAAGGAAGTTGCGGCGCAGCCCAACGATTCCACAACCGTCGGCGCAGTGCCCAATGCAACCGTTCCGGCGCAACCCAAAGGAGGCGCCGACACCGTGAAGAAAGCGGCACCGGACGTGAAGAAGGTCATGCCGGACATAAAGAAGATGAAGGTGTTTGAGCCAACCAAACGATAGCGTCATGGGAAAAACGGTGCGCATAGCGGCCAACAGGATAGTCTCAGGAAGCTCGGTTGTAGAACCGGGTGTGGTGACAATCGACAACGGACTGGCCATTGCGGTGGAACCTCTCACCGAGGAGCGCGAGTCGACCCTGTGGATGACGGGCACCATAACGCTGAAACCCGATGCCGAAGGTCGCGGACTGGAGGCGTTTCACAACGGAAAACCATTAAGAGAGGTTCGATAAAATGTTGCCAAAAGTATCAACAGCGCAAGATAAATTATAGAGCCACCCTCAAAAACAACAACACTTTATGCTGAAGAACAGGACAAGACTTTTGTTCAAAAATATAGCTGAGATTGTAGGCGGCGACGGTATGGCCGTCGTTACGCTTACCGACACCGACGGCAAACGGGCTATCACCGCAGTGTGTGACAGCCAGATAAAGCAGCAGATAGGGCTTCGGAACAACACGGCGTTCAGAACGCGCAGCCATTTGCTGCCCGAAGTGCTCGTCAGTCTGCTGTCGGAGTCCATCGGACTGGCTCGCTACGAAATAGAAATCTACGATATTGACAACGGAGAGTACAAAACCGTGATTACCGACACGGAGGATTTGTCGCAATATCGCATCAGACTGAGCGACGCAATCCTGCTCACACGCGTCAGCCCCATACCTTTATATATAAGCAGCGAACTCATGCGCAGGCAGAGTGTGCCCAATAGCGACGATACGGACAAGATGTCTATACCCATCAACGTGCTCGACACGGCCAAGCTGAAGGAGGAGTTGCAGCGCGCCATTAATGCTGAAAACTACCGTCTGGCATCTATTATCAACGGTGAACTGCGCAGTCGACAGGCTGAAACTGACGCTCAGGAGGCGCAAGACTGACCATGAAGGAAACAAGATACTTCTACGTTCCCGATGCTGCCACGGCCACAGAGTTGCCGGAAGATGAGGCCACACACGCTCTGCGCGTCGTTAGACTGAAGAGTGGCGACGAGATGATGCTCATGGACGGCAAGGGCGGTATGTTCAGAGCCGAAGTGACCACCGCTGCGTCTCACCACTGCTGCTATCACATCATAGAGCAGTTGCCGCAAGAGCCCCAGTGGCAGGGACGTTTCCACCTTGCCATAGCTCCCACAAAGATGATTGACCGCATTGAATGGCTCTTGGAAAAGGCCACAGAGATAGGTTTCGACGAGGTTAGTTTCCTCGACTGCAAGTTCTCGGAGCGCAAAACGATAAAGCCCGAAAGGCTTGAGCGCATACTCATATCGGCGGCAAAGCAGAGCCACAAGGCGTGGTTGCCAAAGTTGAACCCGATGGTGCCGTTCAAGGACTTCATCGCCGCACATTCCCAAGGCCACAGATTTATCGCCCACTGCTATGAAGAATATACCAAGGAAAACCTGTTTGACTGTCTGCGCAGTATCTCTCCCGACGAGGAGGCTACGGTGCTGATAGGTCCGGAAGGCGACTTTTCTACCGACGAGGTGGAATTGGCAATGGCCAACGGCTTCGTTTCGGTAAGTCTCGGCAGCAGCCGGCTGCGCACAGAGACGGCCGGCCTGGCGTCGGTGATGATGTTTCAATTGGCAAAACAATGATGCCTTCGCAGGTAAGCTATTCGTAAACGAATATAAAGACAACAAAACAGACATACAGTATGACCTACAATAGACTGACAACAGGTTGGAAATCAGCGTTCGCGATGTGCTTGCAGTGCGCCGTGATGCTACTGGTTGTGTTCATGTCGTCGTGTTCTTCCGACTATGTGAACGTGATACCCAAGGGAAGCACCGCTCTGATGTCGCTCGATTTGGCAAAGATGACCGAGCAAAGCGGCATGGACGACAACGAGCGCGCCGCAACGCTGAAGAGTGTGCTCGGCATTGACGACCCGAACGAGTGTGGAATAGACCTCAAACAAAAGGTTTACGCCTTTGAAACAGCCGACGGTACGCTCGGAATGGTGGCCGCGGTGGGCTCAAAAAGCAAGCTCGAAGCGCTTTTCGGGCAGCTTGCGAAGGAGAAGAAGTGCAGCACACCGGAGGAGAAGAAGGGTTTTATGTTTACCGTGCTCCACGGCAATTTCGTTGTGGGTTACTCTTCCGACGCATTGCTCATAACTGGTCCCTCGGTAGGCAGTGCGCAGGCCGAACTGCAACGCCGCATGGCAAAATGGCTGAAGGCTGGCGACGACGACGGCATCAAGGAGTCGCGACTGTTTGAAAGGCTCGAAGGCATGGACAGTCCGGTGGCTCTCGTGGCACAGGCGCAGGCTCTGCCCGACAAGTTTGCCGCGTTTTTCACCCTCGGTGCGCCCAAAGGTACCGCTCCGACCGACGTGTATATCGCCGCAACAATGAGTTCCAACGGCAAGGGTCGTCTCGAAATAGAGGGCGAGAGCTTCGCCTTTGACCCCACAACCGACAAGGCGCTGAAAGATGCGTCGGCGGCATACAAGCCCATCGGCGGCAGTCTGATTGGCCGTGCTCCGGCAGACGCTGCTCTGACCGTGGCGTGCGGACTCAACGGTGAGGCGTTTATCGACCAACTGCGTGGTAACAGTGGACTGAGAGCTATGCTCGCGGGACTGAACACTGCCCTCGACATTGACAAAATGATAAAGAGCATCGACGGTGATGTGGTTGTTGCCGTGCCGCAGATAGGTGGCGGAAAAGGCTCGTTTATGGCCATTGCGCAGA
>CAVKVO010000015.1:4807-10113 GCA_963659575.1 Prevotella sp. CAG:1031 | reverse complement strand
GCATGAAATAACCGACACGAAACATTCGGCTTTGTGTCGATGTAGACGCAGGAAAATCAATAGGAACAAACCATATAAGATGGAAAAGATAGTATTCGACAACGTTTTGCCCCACGTGTTCGCCTCGCGCGACGACCTGCAATCGGAGGTGTGGCGGCAGAATGTCACTTTTGAAAAAGGCCACCTCTATCTCGTTGAGGCGGCGAGCGGCAAGGGCAAGAGCACTTTTTGCAGCTATGTGGTGGGCTATCGCCACGACTACACCGGACTTGTAAGCTTTGACGACCGGGACGCAAAGAGTCTGAAAACCGCCGACTGGGTGGATATGCGCATACGCCACATAAGTCATTTGTTTCAGGAACTGCGACTGTTTCCGGAACTTACGGCCTACGAAAACGTGGAGATAAAAAACAAGCTGACGCATTTCAAGACGCGCAAGGAGATTGACCAATGGTTTGAAATGCTCGGCATAGCCGACAAGAAGGACGCCAAAATTGGTAGAATGTCGTTTGGACAGCAGCAGCGCGTGGCAATGATGAGAGCGTTGGTGCAGCCGTTTGACTTCATTTTGGCCGACGAACCCATAAGCCATCTCGACGACACCAACTCGCGCATCATGGGCGAAATAATGATGACCGAGGCCAAACGCCAGGGCGCAGGAGTGATAGTGACAAGTATCGGCAAGCACATTGACCTCAATTACGAAAGGACTTTCAAGCTATGAATCTCGTTTGGAAACTGTTAAGACGGCACATCAGTGTGCCGCAGTTTGTGGGTTTCTTCTTCGCAAACCTGCTCGGAATGTTGATTGTCCTGCTGGGATTTCAGTTCTACCGCGACGTGTTGCCAGTATTTACTCAGGGCGACTCGTTCATGAGTGCCGACTATCTGATTGTGAGCAAACGCATCTCCACTGCCACCACGCTGTCAGGACGCAACAGTTCGTTCAACGCCGCCGAAGAAGCGGAGATGAAGGAACAGAAGTTCGCACGCAAGGTGGGTGCTTTCACGTCCACTGAATACAAGGCCGATGCCCACATGGGGGTCAACGGTGTGCCTGTGCTCAGCTCCGAACTGTTCTTTGAGAGCGTTCCCGACGGTTTTGTCGACGTGCCGCTCGACCAGTGGAAGTGGAAGGAAGGCGACGATGTGCCCATAATCCTGCCGCGCTCATACATCAACATGTACAACTTCGGTTTTGCCCAAAGTCGTTCGCTGCCGAAAATCAGTGACGGACTTGTGGGAATGATTGACTTCCGCATCTTCATCCAGGGCAACGGTCGTCAGGATGAGTACCGTGGACGTGTGATAGGGTTCTCCAACCGACTCAACAGTATACTCGTGCCGCAGAGTTTCATGGACTGGAGCAACGGTGTTTATGCCCCGGGTCAGAAGAGTGAGCCGACACGACTGATTGTGGAGGTGACCAATCCGACCGATACCCATATATCGCAGTTTGTTGAAAGCCACGGCTACGAGGTGGAAGACGACAAACTGAACTCCGAAAAGACCACATACTTCCTGAAAATGGTGGTCACGCTGGTGATGAGCGTCGGACTTGTCATCAGTATCCTCAGCTTCTACATCCTCATGCTGAGCATCTATCTGCTTGTGCAGAAGAACTCCTCGAAGTTGGAAAACCTGCTTCTCATTGGCTACAGTCCGCAAAAGGTGGCTCTGCCCTATCAGTTGCTCACGGCTGCGCTCAACCTCCTGGTGCTTGTGTTGGCCCTCGTGGTGGTGATTGTCGTGCGCGGACAGTATATGGAGATGATTGAAGCTCTGTTCCCGAGCATCGACGAAGGCACGATACTGCCGTCGTTGGCCGTCGGACTGCTGTTGTTTGTACTCATAACCATCTTCAACGCCGTGGCCATAAGGCGAAAGGTGATTGGCATCTGGAGGAGAAAGGAATGAAAACACGTTTTTTCAAACATGCGAGGCAAGCGGCATTCTTTTTCAAGCACGCACGGCAAGTAGTTACAATTGTGGTTCTGCTCACTGTATGTTTATTGGCCAAGGCGCAGCAGCCGCTCATGCGCGACGTGTTCAGGCAGATGCCCGACACACTGCTGCCCACCATGTCGCACAACAACCGGCTCGACATGATTGATTTCATCGATTCGGGCATGAAAGCGGTGGTCACAGACAATCTTGGTGGCCAGTGCTCCATGGACACTCTCACTGCAGATTTTGCGCAAATAAGCATGGGCAAAAGCCTGTCGATAGAACTGAAACTGCTGTCGTCGACTGCGCAACAGTCGGACTCAAGCACCTGTGTGGTGTGCATGGTGAAGACGTTCGGTTCGGAAACCAAGGAGAGCGAGGTGACATTCTTCACCCAGAAGTGGCAATCGTTGCCCACGACGCTCGTTCCCGTCAGCTATGCCTCGCAACTTGTGGTGCGTCCCGACACCATATCCGCCGCACGTTATGCCGAGATTTGTCCCGACACCGCCCTGCTCATGGTGGCAGCGTCACTGACTCCAGCCGACAACACGCTGACCCTGACGCCGCAAATACCGCTGCAAACAAGCGATGAGCGCAAAGAAACAACACCTCTGCTGCGCACCGTGACGCTGAAATGGACAGGAAAAGCCTTTCAATAGGTCTTTCGAATGGTGTTCAAATGGCTTTCAAATGGTGTTCAAATGGCTTTTGAATGGTACTCAAATGGCTCTCAAACGGTTAAAATGAGACAAAAACGGGCGTATGAAATGCTTAGCGTTAATTTTAACTGTTACTTAAATAAATAAAAAACCGACAATTATATTTAAGAATAGTACCTTTATACACGATAATTCATATCTTTGTACCGTGTTTTTCATGGTATTAGATTATTAAGGTTAATGGGGAATTGTTTGTCGTGAGACAATCAATTCCTTTTTTATTTGCTCTACATGAACGAAAAACTACGCAAAATAAAGAATCTTTTTGAGTGAAGAGTGAAGAACGAAGAGTGAAGAATCGCTGCGCACAAGGACAGGAGGGTTGGCGCCCCTCGCCGGCCCCTAGGCTCAAAATCAAGCGCAGTCGTAGGAGGTACGGCGCCCTCGCCGTATCAATCGCTCGTCAGAGCGAAAGAGCAACAATCGTGATATCTGTGTTATTCGCACGAATGATGCGGCGAGGGTGCCGCACCTCCTACTGCCTTCCAACTGCTCACAGTGTTTCTTCATTCTTCTCTGTCCCAACTAAAATGGCACAAGGTTGTAAGTGTCCCTTGCCTCACCAAAAAACGCGAGTTCCGCAAGTGTTGCAGAAAGTGTTCGGGATGGAACACTCTTCGCAACGCTTGCGGAACTTGCGTTTTCGTTTTGTTCGCCTGTCGCTACTCTGCCACAGGGCGAATCATGTGGCCATGGAAACGGTAGGAATGGTCTGTTGGGCTGGTTCTATCCGAACTTACCAGGATGCCGTAGCTGTACTGGTATTTAGTCTCGCTCAAGTTTGAGTTGTAGAGCGAACTTGACCAATATTTGCCAAGAGCGTCTTTGCCCAAGATTCCTTGCTCCGTGTAGTATCCTGTGGCGGGCAAGTAGATGAATTTGCTTTCGTCATTCTTGCTTACCATCTTTATGACATGAACGGACACGCCTTCGCTGTTGGTTTGGGTTTCCCAATATGTGTCGCAGTTTTTGTCAAGCTCTTCCTGCTGGGCGCATGTAGGCATGTGGCAATCGGCACCCCAGTTTACTGTTGCGGCATCGTCCTCGGGTTCGAGGGTGGTCAAGTTGTCGGTGGAGTTGTATCTCGTAATACTATTGTCTGTGTAATACTTGTAATTGCCCCAAGAGAAACTGGTCTTCGGTGTGGTCTCGCCCCAAGCGTAAAAGTTGCCACCGTCGGCGGCAGTGCTTGCTCCGATGTTCATTGTTGCCCAAAGAGTGCCGCTGGGAAGTCCGAGGTCTACGAACTTGTGGTTGTTGACGATACAGTAACCGTCGGAGTCCTTGAGATACTTTTGCAGCGTTCCGTCTACGTTGTAGAGGTGAACGGCGGTGATGTTGGCGCGCCTTATGCGAAGCGTCCTGTATTCTACGGTCTGGTAGGAATAGTCATCGCTTTCGGATATGCTGGTCAGCTCAATCTTCACTCCGGTGTAGTCGCCGGTGGCAAGAGGCAGATAGAACACTCCCGGTTTGCCCACCACGGCGTTGTCGAACCGGAACACGACGGTGTTGTTGCTTTCGGTTCCGGTGGTGGTCTTTATGACGGGTGTCTCTGCCGACAGGTCGCAGTCGAAGAAGCCCGACAACTGCTCGTTGGCGGTGACGGTGACCTTTCCACTTGCAGTCAACATCTTGTCTATTCGGATGACTGCCACGCCGCCGATGTGCTTGAACTCCACATTGCCGTTTTCTATCTTTCCGGCCATCGGGATGTCTACGCTGTGGTCGCGGTATTCAGTTGACTCTCCATTTGTTGTGGGGAATATCTTGCTGTCCACTGTCCCGTATTTGCGGTTTTTCGGCAATTGGAAAGAGACGGTCGTTGCAGAAGTGAAATTGTGGCCGTAGTAGATATCATCGGAGAAGTCGCCGTTGGGGTATATGCCATACGGATATAAGGCATAATCACCCAGTTCGATATCGTCAGTTCCCTCGTATGTGAACGTAGCACTCGTTTGTCCGCAGTCGGCACTTGTTCCGAATCTCGCTCCCGAATAGGAACCGTCTTTCTTCATCTGCACGAAGAGTTCGTCGGCAGGATGCCAATAGAACGAGACGGTCTTGTTGTCGCTGTCCTTGATCATTCCCACACGTGTTGTAGGTGTGCTTGCGGTGAGTTCAAAGGTCTTTGCCTTTACGTCGTCGCCTTTGCCTGCACCGTCTGTCGCAATGCTGTCACTGCTGCACGAGGTGACCGTCTGCGCAATGGCCAACACGGCCAATGACAATGTGTAGATTGCTGTCTTCTTCATTTTCGTATGCTTCCTTTTGGGTTTGTGTTTATTCCCAGTCGTCTTCAAAACCGTTCAGTGTGCCTTTCTCCACGTTGGCCTTGCAGTTGCTTGTCTGGGTGCTGTCTTCAAGCAGGTTTGTCTGAGTCTCAATCTCCACAGTCTTCACGACGGGAGCCACATAGTTTCCTTTCTTTTCCATCTTTGTTTTCTGATTCTTTTGTTTGGGTATGATATTTTCCGGGGACAAAGGTACGTAATAAGTAACAGTAAAAGAACAACTTGGTACGATTTTGATGGTCTACATAGCGTTTTTTAATAACTGGACTTTAGTCAAGGGCAAAGCGAGGACGCTTCGCCCACTGCGAGTAGTGTCGAGCGCAGATGTAGGAGGTACGGTGCC
>CAVKVO010000015.1:2454-4721 GCA_963659575.1 Prevotella sp. CAG:1031 | reverse complement strand
AAAAAATCCGCAGCCATGACGAGCATGGTCTGCGGATTGCGTGTGTTATTTGTATTAGTGTGTCTATTAGTCGAGCTGAGCGAGCTTGTTGTCGGAACCGAGCACGTCGATGATCTTGTGCTTGTACATATCCTCCATGATGTCGCGAGCGGGACCGCAGTACTTGCGGGGATCGAACTCAGCAGGCTTCTCAGCCAAAGTCTTGCGCACTGCTGCGGTGAAGGCGAGACGAGAGTCAGAGTCGATGTTGATCTTGCACACTGCGCTCTTGGCTGCCAGACGGAGCTGCTCCTCAGGTATACCAACTGCGTCAGGCAGTTTGCCACCATACTGGTTGATCATGTCTACATACTCCTGGGGCACTGAAGACGATCCGTGGAGCACGATGGGGAAGCCGGGGAGCTTCTTCATGATTTCGTCGAGCACGTCGAATGCCAATGGAGGAGGCACGAGGCGACCTGTCTTCGGGTCACGTGTGCACTGCTCGGGCTTGAACTTGTATGCGCCGTGGCTTGTGCCGATAGATATAGCCAGTGAGTCAACACCGGTCTTGGTGGTGAAGTCGATTACTTCCTCGGGCTTTGTGTAGTGAGAAACCTCAGATGCCACCTCGTCCTCAACGCCGGCGAGCACACCGAGTTCACCCTCAACTGTAACGTCATACTGGTGAGCGTATTCAACCACCTTCTTTGTCAGAGCGACATTCTCGTCGTAAGGCAGTGAAGAACCGTCGATCATCACTGAAGAGAAGCCCATGTCAACGCAGCTCTTGCACAGTTCGAAGCTGTCGCCGTGGTCGAGGTGCAGCACAATCTCAGGATGGTTGCAGCCCAACTCCTTGGCATATTCAACGGCACCCTCTGCCATGTAGCGCAGAAGAGTCTGGTTGGCGTAGTTGCGTGCGCCCTTTGACACCTGCAGGATTACGGGTGATTTCAACTCTGAAGAAGCCTTAACGATAGCCTGCAGCTGCTCCATGTTGTTGAAGTTGAATGCCGGGATGGCATAACCGCCGTTGATGGCTCTCTTGAACATCTCGCGTGTGTTGACGAGACCAAGTGTTTTGTAATTTACCATGGTTCTAAATATATGTTTTATTGTTAATTAGAAAATGCTTTTTCGCGCGTTTCTGTGCGCAAAGTTACGTTTTCCGATTGGCTCTGACAAGAAAAAGGAGTGCTTTTACGTGTGGTTTTGTCGTGTTTTTGTGATTATTTTAATGTTGCCGAACGCTTTCTTTGCATTTTGTAAAACGAACGTTGCAAAGGAGTGAAGAGTGAAGAATGAAGAGTGAAGAATTCGTTTGCGTGAAGGCTGTAGTAGGGCCGTGCGTCCTCGCCGGCCCCAAGCAAAAAGGGCGCCGTACCTCCTATCGCTGCGCAGGAAGCGATTAGTCTTTCAGCGCATACGTGATTGTCGTCACCACTCGCAGCTTCTTTATGTACGGAGTGTTGTCGTCGCGGTTGTCGATGGAGAACTGTCCCTGGCCGGCGCTCTGTATTTTGCCCAGTTTGGAGCCGCAGTTTTTGGCAAACTGCTTGGCGGTGGACTTGGCGTTCTGTATGGCTTCCTCCATCATCTTGGGCTTTGTTTTCTGGAAAGCCGTGTATTCGTAGTTCACCTGGTTGTTGTATCCACCGTCAACTATGGCCACTCCCTGTTGCAACAGTTCGGCCTGGCGGTCGATAATGCTGCGCACAAGTTTCACGTTGTTGGACGTTACGGTGATAACCGACGTCACGTTGTAGCGGAACGGCATCTTGTTGGATATGTATTGGTCGGCGTTGAGGTCGATAACCACCGGCGAGTTGACCACAATCTCGCTATCCTTTATGCCGTTCTGCACGAGAAACGATTTCACCTTGCCCGTTGTCTCCTTGATACGCTTATACAAATCGGGCAAATCGTTGCCCACTTCCTTGGTCATCACAGGCCATGTCACCTTGTCGGCCTCCACTTCGTGCTCGGAAAGCCCCTTCACGGTGACGCAACGGTTCTTGTCGGCATAGTTGTCGATACCCATCTTTACGAAAAGACCCATCACCACGACTCCGACGGCGATGATTATTGACTCTTTAATCCTGTTCATAACGCTTGATTCTTAATGGTTTTACATTGCGCCAAAGGTATGCAAAGTTCCGTTCAGACTATTATCCGAACTGTTTATTTAGGTATAATTAAGAGGACGAAACCGCCTTTTTAACATATTTACCAAGGCAGAGCGATAACTCGCCACGCAGTTGGGCTAAGAACAAAAGACGAGATGG
>CAVKVO010000015.1:0-2310 GCA_963659575.1 Prevotella sp. CAG:1031 | reverse complement strand
CCCAGTTCGGAACTCTTCACGAAGATTTTTCCGTGGTGATAGTCCTCTATTATGCGCTTGGCGAGCGACAGTCCGAGTCCCCAACCGCGCTTCTTGGTGGTGAAACCAGGCCGGAACACGTTGGCGATGTCCTTCTTGCGTATGCCTTTGCCCGTGTCAGACACCTCGACAACGGCAATGTTCCGCTGCTCCGACACGGCAATCTCTATCGCTCCGTTGGCACCTCCCATGGCGTCGACGGCGTTTTTGCAGAGGTTTTCTATCACCCATTCGAACAACTGCGGACAGATTTTCACTGTGATGTCGTTGTTAGGCATACGCTTGGTGAGCACGATGGACTTGGAGGTGCGCCTGTCCATATAGTCAATCACGTGGTCGGTCACCTCGTTGAGGCTCGTTTCCACCGGTTCGGGCTGCGAACCAATCTTTGAAAAGCGGTCGGCAATGAGTTGCAACCGCCTTACGTCGGCCTCCATGTCGGGTATCAGCGTGTCGTCGGGATAGGACTCCTTCAATATTTCCGTCCACGCCATGAGACTCGAAATGGGCGTTCCCAACTGATGGGCAGTCTCCTTGGACAACCCAACCCACACCCTGTTTTGCTCGGCACGCTTGGATGCGAGCAGCGCAAAGATGGCCACAAGGACGAAAATGAGTACTACTGTGAGTTGGATGTACGGGTATGACGCGAGCCGTTTGAGCATGATGGAGTCGTCATAGCACACCGTTTGATAGTCGTTGGCGGCAGTTGGGTCCACCGAAGCCACCTTGATGAAGTCGCCGGAACTGCGCCACGCCTCTGCCAACCGCGACAGATAGGCCATCGAGTCGGCCTCGTTTTTGGCGTTTATCTCGATGTTGCGGAAGTCCATCACGTTGTTTTCCGCATCGAGAACAATCACGGGAATGGTGTTGTTGCCCTGGATTACCTTCAGCACAAGCGACAAATCAGTGTTCTCGTCAGCCGTGCTGAGAGCACGAAGAGCCTGTGCCCACACCTCCATGTTGTTGCGCTCCTCCTTGGAAAGGTCGCGCACAAGGAAATGGGACACCAGCAGCGAGGCCACAGCTATGACCACCGCGGCGGCCAACAGCACCATCTTGACCTGTCTAACCCTGTCTGTCCATTGCATAATGGGTGTGGCCTAAAAACTTAGCTTGTGCAGTTCTTACGATATAATGATTTGAAAAACTGTCAAAAGACTACTTCGGAAGTTCGGCGTCGAGCCTTTCCACAGCTCCCGTGACGGGACTTACGGTGAGGTGAGTGGTGCTCCGCTTGTTGAACAGTTCGCCGCTGAGCAGTTCCACCTTGCCAAACTGTGCCGCGCTGAACTCCTCGCTGGCAACGGTTTTGCTGCCGTCGGCAACTGTAGCCTGCGCCTTTCCAGCCACGTTGACGTATATTCCGCTCTCCGGGTCCTTCTTTTTCTTCGGTGCAACAGCGTCGTCCGGCGTTGTGGGAAGACTGTGAAGATCCTTAACCGTGAGGTAGTAAGGTGCACCGGAGAGGTCGTCCTTGTCAACGAAACCAAGCTTCTGCGACAAGCGGAACAACACCTGCTTGCTGATTTCGCCCTCGGGACACACCGTGAACGTGTGCTCCGTGGTGTCCTTCACCACAGTGCCCGTAAACAACCGGGTCATAGCCTGCTCCTGTTTGTCCAGGTTGGCCAGCATGATGCGAAGCTGCTCACCGTCCTTAGGCATGAAGTCGGCCTCTCCGCGGTTGAGTTGGTTCTTGCTGTCGCGTATTTCGTAGATGTCCTGAGCCGTCAGTTCGGCCATCTTTGCCGTGCTTCCGGCAGAAAGTATGTCCGAATTGAGATATTTGCGAGGGTCTTCGAGCTTCGCTTTCGGTGCGGCAACAAACTTTGCGGGAGCATTATCCACGTCCTTGTTGGTTGCGTTGATGGCAAGAAGCCTGCCGTCGGCAGCCAGAGAAACGTTGGCCGCAACACTCTTTGCGTTGTATTTCACGGCGTAGGCACGCTTGGTGTCAGCCACGCCAAAGGTGGATATGTCCACTTTCGTCACGCGATAGGTCTCCGAAGGCTCCTGTTCCACCCCGTTGACACGCAGATAGCGTGCCGCATAGGTGCTGAACTGTCCCGGCGTGTATGTGGTTTTCTCCACCTGAACGGTAAAACGCAGTGCCGTTTTGGGCAGGAAATACACCGCACCTTCGGCGGTTACGCCCGGCACATAGGGGCTTATCTCAGATTGGCCCATGGCTGCGGTTGCGCAAAGCAGCAGCGCGGATGCCAGTAGTTTGCTCTTTAGCATATTTTTCTCGTGTGGTTTAATCGT
>CAVKVO010000014.1:4256-19842 GCA_963659575.1 Prevotella sp. CAG:1031 | reverse complement strand
CCTAACAGCACGGTTGTCAAGAAAGACACGAAAAATTGTAAGCAAAAGACGGGTGATTGCTTACAACACATTTGACGAAAGAATACCACAAAGCAAGGCTATAAGCAAAACCAAGCGATATTATTTCGGACTGAAAGTGGCCCAGTTACGGTGCGTAAGTGGGCCACTTACGAGTGCTAACTGGGCCACTTACGATACGTAACTGACATAGTTACGACTCGCAAATGGCGCAAGGTAGGAGGGTCGCCGCCCTCGGCGATCCCATCGCTCGCAAGAGCGAAAGGCAGCACATGAGCATGAATGATACGGAGGGCGCCGTACCTCCTACCTCGTGCCTTTTTAGCTTGGGGCGCAGCGGTTTTTGCCGAAGGGTGGTTTATCACCCTGCGGTGTGGCAAAAAACTCGAAGAATGAGAGTTTTTGCCCACCACAGGGTGTTTTTCCGGTTTTTGTTTCCACGTCAACCTAAAGAATTGAGGACATTTATCTCCGATATTTTGCAATATAGAGTTTGCATTTATCGAATAATGTGTTAACTTTGCACTTGTTTAAGCTGTCAGACAAAGAGCATGGAAGATTTCTTCAAGACCCATACATACCTGGTCGAGCACACCAACTCCAAAATCCGCCGCAAACTGATGGACGAGATTGACTGGAGCGCAAGGATGATTGGCATCAAGGGCACGCGCGGTATCGGCAAGACAACCTTCCTGCTGCAATACGCCAAGGAGAATTTCGACGTGAACGACAGACGGTGCCTCTATGTGAACATGAACAACTTCTACTTTCAGGGGCGCGGCATATCTGACTTCGCGGGCGATTTCTACAAAAACGGCGGACGTGTTCTGCTCATCGACCAGGTGTTCAAACAGCCTGACTGGAGCCGCGAACTGCGCCTGTGTCACGACAACTACGACAAACTGAAGATAGTCTTCACCGGATCAAGCGTGATGCGGCTGAAGGATGAGAATCCGGAGCTGAACGGCATCGTGAAGAGCTACAACCTGAGAGGGTTCTCCTTCCGGGAGTTTCTCAACAACGAAACGGGCCACGACTTCCAGCCGTACACCCTCGACGAGATAATCGCCGACCACGAGCACATCGTGAAACAGATACTGCCCACGGTGTCGCCCGCCAAATACTTCAAGGACTATCTGCACCACGGCTTCTATCCTTTCTACCAGGAACACCGCAACTACTCGGAAAACCTGCTGAAAACGATGAGCATGATGACCGAGGTGGACATACTTCTGATAAAACAAATCGAACTGAAATATCTGACGAAGATAAAGAAACTGTTCTACCTCTTGGCCGTAGACGGGTTGAAGGCTCCCAACGTGAGCACGCTCGCGCATGAGATACAGACCAGCCGCGCCACAGTGATGAACTACATAAAGTATCTGGCCGACGCACGACTGATCAACATGATATACCCCAAGGCCGACCAGGACTTTCCCAAAAAGCCGTCGAAGGTGATGCTGCACAACCCTAACCTGCTATACGCCATCTACCCGATAAACGTTACGGAGCAGGACATCATGGAGACATTCTTCGTGAACACGATGTGGAAAGACCACAAGATAACCCAAGGCGGACGGGAAAACTTCTATACTGTGGACGGCAGCATGAAGTTTCGGGTGTGCAACGCCAACGGTTCTGCCAAACTGAGGTATGCCCCGAACACCATATACGCACGATATAACACCGAAATAGGCAAGGGAAAACAGATACCTCTCTGGCTTTTCGGCTTCTTATATTAATAATGTATAAGCAAAGAAACAGCTAAACAGTCTCAAAACGGAATCTCTTAAGTTTATTCATTAAATATTTTATCTAAAAAAATGGCTAAAGAAAAGAAATTTATCACTTGTGATGGTAATGAGGCCGCAGCCCACGTGAGCTACATGTTCTCGGAAGTTGCCGCTATCTATCCTATCACTCCGTCGTCTCCTATGGCAGAGCACGTAGACGAATGGGCAGCCCGCGGTCGCAAGAACCTGTGGGGACAGAACGTCAGCGTGCAGGAGATGCAGTCTGAAGGCGGTGCCGCAGGTGCCGTTCACGGCTCTCTGCAGGCTGGTGCTCTCACCACTACGTTTACTGCATCGCAGGGATTGTTGCTGATGATCCCTAACATGTACAAGATTGCAGGTGAACTTCTGCCTTGCGTGTTCGACGTTTCGGCTCGTACACTTGCTTCACACTCACTCTGTATCTTCGGTGACCACCAGGACGTTATGGCTTGCCGCCAGACCGGTTTCGCCATGTTCTGCTCAGGTTCTGTGCAGGAAGTGATGGACCTCACCGCAGTTCCTCACCTGGCAACACTCAAGACCCACGTGCCTTTCATCAACTTCTTCGACGGTTTCCGTACTTCTCACGAATACCACAAGGTAGAGGTGATGGAGCAGGAAGACATCGCAAAGCTCGTGGATCCGGCAGACATCAAGAACTTCCGCGACCGTGCGCTCTCTCCTGAGCGTCCTCTGACACGCGGTACAGCCGAGAACCCCGAAACATTCTTCACACACCGTGAGGCTTGCAACGAGTACTACGACAAGGTGCCTGAGGTGGTTGAGCACTATCTCGGCGAGATCAGCAAGATCACTGGCCGTGAGTATCACCTCTTCTCTTACTATGGAGCCGAGGATGCAGAGAACATCATCATCCTTATGGGTTCGGCTTCAGAGGCCGCTCGCGAGGCTATCGACTACTTGACCAAGCAGGGCAAGAAGGTAGGTATGATCAGCGTTCACCTCTATCGTCCGTTCTCAGTGAAGCACTTGCTCGCTGCCGTTCCAAAGACAACAAAGCGCATAGCTGTACTCGACCGCACAAAGGAGCCGGGAGCTGAGGGCGAACCTCTGTACCTCGACATCAAGAGTGCTTTCTACGACGTTGAGAACAAGCCTCTTATCGTTGGCGGCCGCTACGGTCTCGGTTCTTCTGACACAACTCCCGCTAAGATTATCTCTGTGTTCAACAACCTGGAGTTGCCCGAGCCTAAGAACCACTTCACTGTTGGTATCGTTGACGACGTTACATTCACTTCTCTGCCCCAGGTTGAGGAGATTCCTATGGGTGGCGACGACCTGTTCGAGGCTAAGTTCTACGGACTTGGAGCCGACGGTACCGTGGGTGCTAACAAGAACTCAGTGAAGATCATCGGTGAGAACACCAACAAGCACTGCCAGGCATACTTCTCTTATGACTCTAAGAAGTCTGGTGGTTTCACTTGCTCGCACCTCCGCTTCGGCGACACGCCTATTCACTCTGCATATCAGGTAAATACGCCTAACTTCGTGGCTTGCCACGTACAGGCTTATCTGCACATGTACGACGTGACACGCGGTCTGCGCAAGAACGGTACGTTCCTCCTCAACACTATATTCGAGGGCGACGAACTGGTTAACTTCATCCCCAACAAGGTGAAGCGCTACTTCGCACAGAACAACATCACCGTTTACTATATCAACGCTACCAAGATAGCTCAGGAGATTGGCCTCGGCAACCGTACCAACACCATTCTTCAGAGTGCATTCTTCCGCATCACAGGTGTGATTCCTGTTGACCTGGCCGTTGAGCAGATGAAGAAGTTCATCGTGAAGTCTTACGGAAAGAAGGGTCAGGATGTGGTTGACAAGAACTACGCAGCCGTTGACCGCGGTGGTGAGTACAAGACTCTGGCCATCGACGCTGCTTGGGCTAACCTGGCTGACGACGCTGTTAAGGAAGACAACGCTCCCGCATTCGTTAAGGAACTGGTTCGTCCTATCAACGCACAGGCCGGCGACTTGCTGAAAGTGTCTGACTTCGTTAAGCACGACACCGTTGACGGTTCTTGGCAGGTAGGTACAGCCGCTTACGAGAAGCGTGGTGTGGAGGCTTTCGTTCCCGAGTGGAACGCAGAGAACTGCATCCAGTGCAACAAGTGTGCTTACGTATGTCCTCACGCAGCTATCCGTCCGTTCGTTCTGACCGACGAGGAGTTGAAGGGCTTCGACGCTCCTACACTCGAAATGAAGGCTCCCGCAGCAATGAAGGGCATGCACTTCGTTATGGAACCCTCAGTGCTCGACTGTCTCGGTTGCGGCAACTGTGTTGATGTCTGCCCCGGCAATCCTAAGAAGGGCAAGGCTCTCACCATGGTTCCGTTCACTGGCAACGACGCAGAGGCAGCTCGCTGGGAATATCTCGTACACAACGTGACAAGCAAGCAGAACCTCGTGGACATCAAGAGCAACGTTAAGAACTCTCAGTTCGCACAGCCTCTGTTCGAGTTCTCCGGAGCTTGCTCTGGTTGCGGTGAGACTCCTTATGTGAAACTCATCTCTCAGCTCTTCGGTGACCGCGAAATGATCGCCAACGCAACAGGATGTTCTTCAATCTACTCTGCATCTATACCTTCTACTCCTTACACAACCAACGCCGAGGGTCACGGTCCTGCCTTCAACAACTCACTGTTTGAGGACTTCTGCGAGTTCGGTATGGGTATGGTAATGGGTAACAAGAAGATGAAGGAGCGCATCTCTATGCTTCTCAACGACGCCATCGCTGACGACAATACTCCCGCCGACTTCAAGGAGGCAGCTCAGGAGTGGCTCGCAGGCAAGGACGACGCTGACGCATCTAAGGCAGCAGCTGCTAAGCTGAAGCCGCTGATCGCAGCTGGAGCAGCAGCCGGATGCCCGACTTGCACCGAGTTGAAGACTCTCGACCACTATCTCGTAAAGCGCAGCCAGTGGATCATCGGTGGTGACGGTGCTTCTTACGACATCGGTTACGGCGGTCTCGACCACGTGATTGCCAGCGGCGAAGACGTGAACATCCTTGTGCTCGACACCGAGGTTTACTCTAACACCGGTGGTCAGGCTTCTAAGGCTACTCCTCTTGGCGCCATCGCACAGTTTGCCGCACAGGGCAAGCGCATCAAGAAGAAGGATATCGGTATGATTGCCACTACCTACGGATACGTTTACGTTGCCCAGATAGCAATGGGTGCCGACCAGGCACAGTGCTTGAAGGCCATCCGCGAGGCTGAGGCTTACCACGGACCTTCACTCATCATCGCTTACGCACCTTGTATCAACCACGGTCTGAAGGCCAAGGGCGGTATGGGCAAGAGCCAGGCCGAGGAAGGCAAGGCTGTAGAGTGCGGTTACTGGCACCTGTGGCGTTACAACCCCGAGTTGGCAGCCGAAGGCAAGAACCCGTTCTCGCTCGACTCTAAGGCTCCCGACTGGGCTAAGTTCCACGACTTCCTGCTTGGTGAGGTTCGCTATCTGTCGGTTAAGAAGGCTTATCCCGACGAGGCAGAGGAACTGTTCGCCGAGGCTCAGCGCATGGCACAGCTCCGCTACAAGAGCTATGTGCGCCAGACCAAGATGGACTGGAGCGACGAAAATACTCCCGAAGCATAACACATGTTTCGCACAAGGTAGCTCAATAAGCCACCTATAATAAAGACACAGAGTGTCCGAAAGCCCGAACAAGGCTTTTGGGCACTCTGTCTTTTTGTTTCTATTTTGGGTATTACTCATCTAAACAAGTGCTAAAAAGATATGTAAGTATTTGATATTCGCAAGAAAATGCGTATTTTTGCAACTCAAAAATCATCCGGATAATGAAGAGAATTTTCTTGGTTGCTTGTACGGTAATGGCATTGTGCGGTTGCGCAAACCAATACAATCGCGTGTACAAGTCATCAGACTACGATTATAAATATGAGTACGCCAAGGAGTGTTTCGCACGCGGACGTTTCACGCGGTGCATATCTCTGTTGCAAGAACTGGTGACAATCCAGAAGGGAACCGACAACGCCCAGGAGTGTCTCTACATGTTGGGCATGGCGGAGTATTGCGATGGTGACTACGAGAGTGCTTCTGCCACATTCAAGAAGTATTTTTCTTCCTACCCCAAAGGCATCTACGCCGAGCAAGCATCATATTATATAGGTCAGGCTCTGTATCAGAGCACTCCCGAACCGCGTCTTGACCAGACTCCAACCATTGGTGCAATCAACGCATATCAGGAGTTTATGGACCTGTTCCCCGACTCCAAGTTGCGCGCAATAGCCCAGAACCGTCTGTTTGACCTGCAGGACAAACTCGTACAGAAGGAATATCTTTCAGCGAAACTGTACTACGACCTTGGCGGATATTTCGGCAACTGCACTGGCGGTGGCTCCAACTACGAGGCTTGCATCATCACTTCACAGAACGCTCTCAAGACTTATCCTTACACAAAGAAGCGTGAGGACTTCGCCATACTTATAATGAAGAGCAAGTATGAGCTGGCTCAGCAGAGCATTGAAGAAAAGAAGCTTGAGCGTTTCCGCGATGCCGAAGACGAGTGCTATGGCTTCATAAACGAATATCCCGACAGTCAGGAACGCCAGACAGCCGAGAAATATATCGTTCAGTGCAAGAAAGTTACAAAAGACTGATAAACGAACAAAACATAATACATTATTTATAATTCTTATGGATTACAAGAAATCGAAAGCACCGGTAAACACCGTGACCCGCAACATCATGGATCTTTGCGACGAAACAGGCAACATCTACAAGAGTGTGGCCATTATAGGCAAGCGTGCCAACCAGATTTCGGTGCAGATTAAGGAAGACTTGAGCAAGAAGCTGGCCGAGTTCGCTTCTTACAACGACAGCCTTGAAGAAGTGTTTGAGAACCGTGAGCAGATAGAGATTTCACGCTACTACGAAAAACTGCCGAAGCCTACCCTACTGGCTACACAGGAGTTTGTTGAGGGCGACATCTACTGGCGCGACCCGGCACAGGATGCACCGCAGCAACCTGCCGAGACTCAGAACTGATATACTGAAGACCAAGGTTTATAGCGGAGGTAAAGCATGATACAGCGCATACAGACTCTTTATTTGCTTGCGGCAGTGGCTCTCAGCATCGTTTGCCTTTGTCTGCAGATAGGCACGGTGAGTGCCGACGGAATGGCTGTGGCTCGCGAGTACAACCTTTGGGTAATGTCGGCAGACAATGCGGTCAGCTGGAGCGTTTGGCCTCTGTTTGCGGTACTTACCCTCGCATCGGCAATTGGTGTATATGCCATTTTCATGTTCCACAACAGGATATTGCAGGCGCGTTTCTGTCTGTTCTGTTCCTTGCTCGTGGTGGGATGGTATATCATTTACGCCGTCTTGGGGCAGGTCATAGCCGACTCTTCGGCAAACCAAGCGTTTTCTCCGTCGCTGACTGCGGCACTTCCGCTGGTATCGTTGGTTCTCTACATACTGGCACGCCGCGCAATACTTGCCGACGAACGCCTTGTGCGCGCCGCCGACAGAATAAGATAATACGTATAAGCCGCCATGAGAAACATTAATTTCTTATGGCGGCTATTTTTATAATCACCTTTTTACCACCTGAAAAGCAAATCTGATGTCAACGAAACCTAAGGCTGCGCTCTTCGACCTTGACGGTGTGGTGTTTGACACCGAACCCCAATACACCGAGTTTTGGGGAGAACAGTGCCGGGAGTTTCATCCCGAGCATCCTGGATTGGAGTTTGAGATAAAAGGACAGACTCTCCAACAGATATACGACCGATATTTCAGCGGTGACTTGCTGCCGAAACAGGAGTTGATAACCGAACGCCTTGATGCCTTTGAGCAAAACATGAAGTTCTGCTTCGTAACCGGTTTTGAAGCGTTTGTCAACGACTTGCGTGCACAAAGGATTAAGACCGCAGTCGTAACGAGTTCTAATCGGCAGAAGATGGAATCGGTATACGCCAAATGTCCAGGCTTCAAGCAACTCTTCGACGCTATACTCACAGCTGAAGACTTCGCCAAAAGCAAACCTGACCCCGACTGCTACTTGAAAGCAGCGGCTCGTTTCGAGGCAGAACCGTCGGAGTGCGTGGTGTTTGAGGACAGCTTCAACGGGCTGAAGTCTGGCCGCAGTGCCAGAATGTTCGTTGTCGGTCTTTCCACAACCAACCCTTCCGAGGCGATAAGTCCGTTCGCGGATGTCGTTATCAGCGACTATACGGACTTCAATCTGTTTGACGCATTCGACAAGAAAGCGGTCTAACCGCAGCCTTTGTCACCTCTTTGCACAACAGAAACAGTCTTTTTCAAAAAGAGAAAAAGGCTTTTACGCAGTGTAAAGATGGCTTGCGTCAGTCTTCGGGCAACGCCTTTTTATCCGCTTTCGTTCGTTTATTCCGTCGATTTTGGCTAATTTTGCCACCTATTATAATAGGTATGTATGATTTCAGTAGAAGGCCTTAAGGTTGAATTTGGGGTAAAACCGCTTTTCCAAGATGTAAGTTTTGTGGTGAACGACCACGACCGTATAGCCCTTGTAGGCAAAAACGGAGCCGGAAAGTCGACCATGCTCAAGGTGTTGTGCGGCTTGCAGAAGCCCACATCAGGCACGGTTGCCGTTCCCAACGGTTCCACCGTGGGCTATCTGCCGCAGGTGATGCGGTTGCAGGACGGCACGACTGTTCTTGAAGAAACCCGCAAGGCTTTCGCGGGAGTGGCGCGTTTGAAGGCGCATGTAGAGGAGTTGAACCGCCAGATTGCCGAACGCACCGACTATGAAAGCCGCGAATACATGGATTTGGTTGAACGCTTCTCCACCGAACACGACCGTCTGATGATGATGGGCGCAGAGAGTTGTGAAGCGGAAATGGAGCGCACGCTCGTCGGACTTGGCTTTGAGCGCACCGATTTCAACCGCCCTACAAGCGAGTTCAGCGGCGGTTGGCGCATGAGAATCGAGCTTGCCAAGATACTTTTGCAGAAGCCTGACGTACTTCTGCTCGACGAGCCGACCAACCATCTCGACATAGAGAGCATACAATGGCTTGAACAATTCCTCGTTCAGAGCGCAAGAGCCGTAGTGCTTGTCAGCCACGACCGGGCGTTTATCAACAATGTCACCAACCGTACTCTGGAGATTTCCTGCGGCAGAGTGATTGACTACCGCGTGAAATACGACGAGTATGTGACTCTCAGGGCGGAACGTCGCGAGCAGCAGTTGCGTGCTTACGAGAACCAACAGAAAGAGATAGCCGACATGAAGGACTTCATTGAGAAGTTCCGATATAAGCCTACGAAGGCTGTACAGGTGCAGAGCCGCATAAAACAGCTTGAGAAGATTGTGCCAATCGAGATAGATGAGGTTGACACGTCGGCACTCCGGCTCAAGTTTCCGCCGTGTCTGCGCAGTGGCGACTACCCTGTTATCTGCGATGAAGTGCGCAAGGACTATGGCGACCACACCGTGTTTGACCACGTGAACCTAACCATAAAGCGTGGCGAGAAGGTGGCTTTCGTCGGCCGCAACGGCGAAGGAAAGTCAACACTCGTCAAGTGTATCATGGGGGAAATACCTTTTACGGGTACGCTCAAGATAGGTCACAACGTGCAGATAGGCTATTTCGCACAAAACCAGGCGCAGCTTTTGGACGAAAACCTCACCGTATTCGAGACAATAGATAATGTGGCGCGAGGCGAAATACGTCTGCGCATAAAGAACATACTGGGCGCTTTCATGTTCGGTGGCGAGGCTTCCGACAAGAAAGTAAAGGTGCTAAGCGGTGGCGAACGCAGCCGTTTGGCCATGATAAGGTTGCTGCTCGAACCAGTAAACCTGCTTATCCTCGACGAGCCGACCAACCATTTGGACATGCAGTCAAAGGATGTGCTAAAAGAAGCCATACGGGCTTTCGACGGAACTGCCATCATCGTGAGCCACGACCGAGAGTTTCTTGACGGCCTTGTGGGCAAGGTGTATGAGTTCGGTGGCGGTATGGTGCGTGAGCACTTGGGCGGTATCTACGACTTTCTACGCCGCAAGAACATCGCTACCCTCGATGCTCTCAGTGGCAATCAATCCAACAACGGTTCGCAAACAGGAGGTTTGCAGGGCAAAGCCTCAGCAGACAACAAGGCGAAATCAACTGACAAGGATGCCGGAGAGACGCAGACGGATGCATCAGCCGGTACACAGAAGCAGAGCTACGCCGAGCATAAGGAGCAGCAAAAGAAGATACGCCGTGTGGAGAAAGCCGTGAAAGCGTCCGAAGCAGCCATCGAGGGTATGGAGAAACGCCTCAAGGAGCTTGACGAAATACTGTGCGACCCGGCCAACGCCTCCAACATGGAACTGGTGACAGAATACACTTCGGTCAGGAAATCGCTCGACCAGGAGGTAGAGAAATGGACAGAAATGTCAGAAGAGCTTGACCGTTTGCAGCAAGAATGACAAGAGTTAAGGCTCATGTAAATACGCAACCAACAATATCAAACAGACAATCAATCATACCAAATACACAACCAACAATATCAAAACAGACAATCAACAATACCAAATACGCAATCAACAACACCAAGTATATAACTATGGACATGAAAAGATTATTTCCGGCGGTGGCTTTTGCCTCAATGGCTATCGCTGCAGTTGGCCAGAACCAACTGAAGTCGGGCATCGACCTTGCCAATCTCGACAAGACAGTAAGCCCGAAAGAGGACTTCTTTGACTACGCCTGTGGCGGATGGGCTAAGCTAAATCCCCTGCCTGCCGCCTATTCGCGATACGGCAGTTTCGACAAGTTGGCCGAAGACAACGGCAAACGCATCAACTCCATACTCGGAGAGCTGATGGAAAAGAACTTCGACAAGGGCACTACCGAGTGGAAACTGAGCGAACTGTACAAGCTGGCTATGGACTCTGTGCGCAGAAACAAGGACGGAGTGAAGCCAGTGATGCCCATCATAAAGAAGATGGAAGCCGCAAAGACCGTTAAGGACCTGTTCGCTATTCAGCTCGAACTGGCTCCCTTAGGCGACAGCGAGTTCTACTCTACATATCTGACCGGCGACGAAAAGAACGCCAAATGGAACATTATGAATGTTGTGCAGGGCGGCATCACGCTCGGTCTCAAAGAGTATTACCTCGACACCGACTCAGCCACAACAGCTATTCGCGAGGCTTACAAGAAGCATATCGTGAGGATGTTCCAGCTGTTTGGCTTCAAGGAGAAGGCAGCTACACAGAAGATGGAGAATATCATGAAGATTGAGACCGCTCTGGCTAAGTTCTCCAAGTCGAGAACCGAACTGCGCGACCCCGAAGCCAACTACAACAAGATGACACTTGCGGAGTTTAACGCCAAGTATCCGCACCTCCAGTTGGA
Organism: Prevotella sp. CAG:1031; assembly: GCA_963659575.1. Classification (GTDB taxonomy): domain Bacteria; phylum Bacteroidota; class Bacteroidia; order Bacteroidales; family Bacteroidaceae; genus Prevotella. The sequence goes on along the minus strand of CAVKVO010000014.1, from coordinate 8,660 downwards.
GAAAGTGCTCAATGCAACAGGTGTAAAGAGCGCATATCTGACAGAAATCGTGGTTGGACAGCCCGCCTTCATGGACGGTGCCGACAAGATAGTGGCCAGTCTGACTCCCGCAGAATACCGCGACTACATGGAATGGGGACAGATTATGAGTGCCGCCAACTACCTTAGCGATGAAGTAGTGGCCGCACAGTTTGACTTCTTCGGCAAGACAATGTCGGGACGCAAGGAGAATCACCCCAGATGGAAGCGTTCTACCAACCAGATGGAGAGCTTTATGGGACAGGCTCTTGGCAAGATGTATGTGGAGCGCTACTTCCCCGCATCGTCAAAGGAGCGCATGAAGAAGCTCGTAAGCAACCTTCAGGCTTCACTCGCCGAGCGCATTAAGGCACAGGACTGGATGAGCGACAGCACAAAGCAGAACGCTTTGGAGAAGCTGAGCACGTTCTACGTGAAGATAGGTTATCCCGATGAGTGGATTGACATGACCGCTTTGACCATCGATCCTGCCAAGTCTTATTATGAAAATGTGGAGCAGTGCCGCAAGTTCTGGACCAACTGGGAGACAAATACCAAGGCCGGCAAACCCGTAGACCGCGACGAATGGCAGATGTATCCGCAGACTGTCAACGCCTACTACAACCCCACAACCAACGAAATCTGCTTCCCTGCAGGTATTCTCCAGGTGCCTTTCTTCGACCCGACAGCCGACGACGCGTTCAACTACGGTGCCATTGGCGTTGTGATTGGCCATGAGATGACCCACGGATTTGACGACCAGGGACGCCACTACGACAAAGACGGCAACATGAAGGATTGGTGGACTGAGGCAGACGGCAAGAACTTTGAGAAGAAAGCCAACAAGTACGCCGACTTCTTCTCTAAGATAAAGGTGCTGCCCGACCTCAACGCCAACGGCAAACTCACCCTTGGCGAGAACCTGGCTGACCACGGCGGTTTGCAGGTGGCCTACTACGGATACAAGGCTGCCACAAAGGACGCTCCGTTGTCTACCATCGACGGACTGACACCCGACCAGCGTTTCTTCCTTGCCTATGCAGGTGTATGGGCAGGACACATCACTGAGGCTGCCATACGCCAGCAGACAAAGAGCGACCCTCACTCACTTGGCCGCTGGAGAGTAAACGGAGCCTTGCCCCACATCGACATGTGGTATGACGCATTCGGCGTGAAAGAAGGCGACAAGATGTTCGTTCCCAAGTCGGAACGCCTGTCGCTTTGGTGATAAAACCATTACCTATATACATGGGGAGACTACCTATACACATGGGGGAGACTACCTATACACATGGGGAGACTACCTATACACATGGGGAGCAGGGCGTTCCGGGCGTGATATGCGCCGGGAACATCCTGTTCCCCGTGTTCTTATGATTTTTGTCAGTTGACAAAAACGTTGAAACAACAAGAAAAGAAAACATAAAACAAGCAATCAATGCCATTAAGACTACCTGACAAGTTGCCGGCAATAGAGCTTCTGAAGCATGAAAACATCTTCGTGATGGACAATTCGCGCGCCACCATGCAGGACATAAGGCCGCTGCGGATTGTGATACTCAACCTGATGCCGCTGAAGATAACCACCGAAACCGACCTCATACGTCTGCTTTCCAACACGCCGTTGCAGCTTGAAGTGAACTTTATGAAGCTGAAAAGCCACACTCCGAAGAACACTCCCATAGAACACATGAAGATGTTCTACCGCGATTTCGAGGTGATGCGCAACGAGAAGTTCGACGGTATGATTGTGACCGGCGCACCTGTGGAGACCTACGACTACGAAGAGGTGACCTATTGGGACGAGATAAAGACCATACTCACCTGGGCGCGCACTCATGTCACCTCCACTCTCTATATCTGTTGGGCTGCCCAGGCCGGACTGTATTGCCACTACGGCATACCCAAGTATCAGCTTCCCAAGAAGATGTTCGGCGTGTTTCCGCAGCACGCACTGCAACCCCAACTGCCTATCTTCCGCGGTTTCGACGACGTGTTCAACATGCCGCACAGCCGTCACACCGAGATACGGCGCGAAGACATACTTGCCTGTCCCGACCTCTCGCTCATTGCCGAGTCGGAAGAGAGCGGCGTGAGCATGGTTATGGCGCGCGGCGGACGTGAGATATACATCACCGGCCACTTGGAATACGCCCCAAACACGCTCGATGCAGAGTACAAACGCGACAAGGGAGTGCGCGACGATGTGGATATGCCGGTAAACTACTACCGTGACAACGACCCTACGAAGGAGCCGATAGTCACTTGGCGCGCCCATGCCAACCTGCTTTATTGCAACTGGATAAACTACTACGTTTATCAAGAAACCCCTTACGACATTAACGCCATACACTAAGCCATGCAGAGTCTTGAGCTTCTCGCCCCGGCACGCGACCTTGAGTGCGGCAAAGCGGCCATTGACCACGGTGCAGATGCCGTGTATATAGGTGCCGACCGCTTTGGTGCACGTGCTGCCGCAGGCAATTCCGTGGCCGACATAGCCGAGTTGTGCCTTTATGCCCACCGTTTCCGTGCCAAAGTCTACGTCACGGTGAACACCATTGTATATGATTCAGAGCTTGAAGCCACACGCCGGCTGATACAGGAGCTTGACTTGGCTGGTGTGGATGCCGTGCTGGTGCAGGACATGGCCGTGCTGGGTATGCTCAAAGACCATCCCCACGTGGCTGCACACGCCAGTACGCAGACCGACAACCGCACTGCCGACAAGGTGGAGTGGCTCCGCAGTGCGGGATTCAGCCGTGCCGTGCTCGCCAGGGAACTGTCTGTCGACGAGATTGCCGCCATCCACAAAGCCGTACCGAACATGGAGCTCGAAGTGTTCGTCCACGGAGCACTGTGCGTGAGCTACAGTGGCCTCTGCTACGCTTCGCACTACTGCTTCAACAGGTCGGCCAACAGAGGAGAGTGCGCCCAGTTTTGCCGACTGAAGTTCAATCTCGTGGATGCCAACGGTGCGGTTGTGGAGCGCGACCGCCATCTTCTTTCGCTCAAAGACATGAACCAGAGCGACAATCTTGAGCGTTTGGCCGAGGCCGGTGCCACTTCCTTCAAGATTGAGGGGCGGCTAAAGGACGCGTCTTACGTGAAGAACGTTACCGCAGCCTATAGCCAGAAGCTCGACGAACTGGTGCGTCGCCATCCGGAAAAGTACCGTCGTGCGTCGCTTGGCCGCTGTACTTATACTTTTGAGCCTAACCTTAGCAGAACTTTCAACCGCGGTTATACCTCCTACTTTGCCGACGGACGCCAGCCGGACATATCGTCTGTGGACACTCCCAAAGCCATCGGCGAGTATGTTGGCTACGTCAAGGAGGTGCGCGGCGGCTCGTTCACCGTGGCCGGAACGGCAGTGTTTGCCAACGGCGACGGCCTTTGCTTCCTCAATGGCGACCGCCAACTGGAAGGTTTCCGTGTGAATAGGGTTGAAAACAACCGCCTTTTCCCTCTTCGTATGCCCGCCGGACTGTGCCGCGGACTGCGTCTATACCGCAACAACGACATGGCTTTCGAACGCTTGTTGGCGCACGACAGTGCCGAGCGCAAGATTCCCGTTACCGCAAGCCTCGACACAACCGACCAAGGCTTCCGCCTTACGCTCGCCATTGATGATGTTTGCAAGGTGGAGACAACCGTTGAGGCGGAACATCAGGCTGCACAGAAACCGCAGCGCGACAACATAGTGCGACAGTTGACCAAGCTTGGCAACACCATCTATACGTGTGCCGATGTGAAACTGGCCGACGACTTCAACTGGTTTATCCCTTCGGGAGTGCTGGCCGCCATGCGCCGCGAGGCCGTCAGCCTATTGGAAGAGCAAACTGTGGCCGAGAGCCGCAACCAGGCGTTTGACAAAACCGACGAGAACAAACCTGCACCGGACTATGGCCGGGCGCAATATCAATATAATGTGGCCAACCGCAGTGCGGAGGAGTTCTACTTGCGCCACGGCAAACCACAAGTGTCACCTGCGTTTGAGCTTCGTGCCGACAAGGAAGGACCGCTAATGCAGTGCCGCTACTGTCTGCGCTATGCACTCGGACGCTGCGTTAAGCACGGCGGACACAAGCCCGAGTGGCGCGAACCCCTATCCCTTATGCTGCCCGACGGGCGACATTTCCGCCTTGAGTTCGACTGCCGCAACTGCCAAATGAACGTCTACGCAGACTGAACCCTGCCCTACGGTTTCGCAAAGTGAGCCTATATATATAATAAAGGTGGCGCCTATATATTATAAAGGTGATGCCTATATATATAAAGGTGGCATTTTCGAAACTTGAGTGCCGGAGAAACGAGAAACAAACCTATAGCATGAGCATGACAAACATTATGAACAGACTCCTTAAACCGTTGTTGAGCGTAACA
>CAVKVO010000014.1:0-4174 GCA_963659575.1 Prevotella sp. CAG:1031 | reverse complement strand
CTCTGCTTTCGTCATGCTACAATCCTGCCACCGACACTCCCGACGCCTGGGACCTGACCAAAGAGCAGATTGACTCCATCTCTTTCTCCACCACGCACCACTATTCCCAAGGCTACAACTTTGTGGTGAAGCGCGACAAGATGCAGCTTGTGTGCGAAGCGCCCGACGAGTTGCCGTTCGACTCCATTACGTTTCGGCACGGCGACCGTGTGGTTGTGGCCGACATAATGACCATGCCTGGCGACACCATCGACTCCGTGTGGGTCAAAGTGGCCCGCGACCAGGTATCCCAGGGCTGGGTGCGCGAGTGCGATCTGCTCAACGGCGTGGAGCCCGACGACTACATATCGCAGTTTATCGACACATTCTCCAACATACACCTGCTCATCTTCCTTTCCCTCTTTGGCGTGGTGGCCGCCATCTACGGTCTGCGTCTGCTCTTCAAACGCAAGGCGCACATTGTGCATTTCAACGACATCGGCACCTTCTATCCCTCACTGCTTGCCCTGCTTGTGGCCTCTTCCGCCACGGCCTACTCCACCATACAGCTGTTTGCGCCCGAAACTTGGCGCCATTTCTACTATCATCCCTCGCTCAATCCCTTTGTTCTTCCGCCATCGCTCGGCCTGTTTGTCATCGCGGTGTGGGCAATAGTGATTGTAGGCCTGGCTACTCTCGACGAGATACGCCGCCGCTTGCCCGTGGGCGAAGCCATGCTCTATCTGTGCGGACTGGCTGCCGTGTGCGCAGTGAACTATATTCTGTTCAGCATCTCTACCTTATATTATATCGGTTATCCGCTGCTTGTTGTCTATGCTGCCTTTGCCATTGTGCGCTATCGCCGCTCCATTCCGGCGCAATATGTGTGCGGCAACTGCGGCGCAAAGCTTTCCGGCAAGGGCGTTTGTCCCCATTGCGGCGCGATAAACGATTGAATATCTCGTTTGAATACTGTTCGAACAGGCTTTGAACAGCACTAAATCCATACAAATGTGGATTGTCTGTACGGTTGCAAAGCCATAACTTTGCACCATAAACAGATACAGACAGGAAAAACATTTATATGGATAACAAGTTCTTTTGCGCCGCTGTGCTCATGGCTGGCGTATCACTTGCTGCAAACGCCACTGCCGTGGGCGATGCTATCGTCGGCACACAAGCTACAGAACCGGACACGTCACGTGTGGTAGACCTCGACGAAGTGGTGGTTGTGGCGCAACCTAAGGAGAGCGCAACGCTGCGCCGACAACCTCTGAGCAGCACCGTCTTCACGGCCAACAGTCTCGAACGGCTCAACATTCGCGACCTTGGCCAACTTTCTTACCACGTTCCCTCGTTTGTAGTTCCCTCATACGGTTCCCGCTACACTTCTTCTTTCTATGTGCGCGGCATCGGTTCTCGCTCCGGCGACCCTGCCGTGGGAGTATATGTCGACAATGTTCCGCTTGTGAACAAGTCCGCCTATAACCGCCACTTCTACCAACTTGACCGCATAGACATATTGCGCGGTCCGCAGGGCACGCTCTACGGCATCAACACCGAAGGCGGCGTGGTGCGAATATACACCAAGAACCCCATGGCCTATCAGGGTTCCGACATACGCATGGGCATCGGTACTGGACTATATAGCAACATTGAGGCGGCTCACTATCATCGTCCCTCTGACCGTTTCGCCTTTTCTTCCGCCGTGTTCTACAGCGGTCTTGGCGGTTTTTTCAACAACACGAACCTTGGCAAAAAGGCAGACCTCACCAACGAAGCCGGCGGACGCATGCGCTTTATGTTCAAACCCACGGAGCGATTCACGGCAGACCTCACCGCCGACTATCAGTATGTCAACCAAAACGCCTTTCCCTATGGTGAATACAAGGCTGACGGAACGTTTGCCAATCCGTCCACTACGATAATGAATGGCTACAAGCGACAGATGGTGACGGCGGGTTTGAACCTGTCGTATGCCGCTCCGAGGTTGCTGATAAGTTCGTCCACGAGCTATCAATACCTCAAAGACCTGATGCAGATGGACCAGGACTACTTGCCGGCGGACTATATGCGCTTGGAACAGCGGCAGAAGATGAACGCCATCACGCAGGAAGTGAGTCTCAGGAGCCGCAACCTCTCGGCCTGGCAGCACGCTTCGGGAGTGTTTTTCAGCTACCAGTGGCTACGAACGACCGCCCCGGTGTATTTCGGCGACGCGATGAACAGTCAGATAAAGGCGGCCATGCTCGGGTCGATGATGAATAACAACCGTATACCGCAAACCGTGAAGGATATGCTCACTGGTAGCACTTTTGCGGACAACTATGTGCCCGGCGAGTTCAGCACTCCCGCGCTCAACTTCGGTCTGTACCACGAAACCAACCTCAAACTCACTTCCCGGCTCACCGCTACCATCGGTCTGCGCTACGACTATCAGCGCACCGAGATTGACTACGACACCTATTCGCAGTTTCTCTTCAGCTATCAGCTCTCCATGCACGGCCAAACCGTCGCGAAGAGCAGCCGGTTCAGCTCTGCCCTACTCGGCTCCGACCACAAGGGCTACAGCCAACTGCTGCCCAAACTGGCCCTGATGTATCGGCTCAACGGCGGCAACAACATCTACGCCACGGTGAGCAAGGGTTTCCGGGCTGGAGGTTACAACCTGCAGATGTTCGCCGACATATTCAAGACCGAGCAAAGCGCTCTTGGCAGCAGCCTGATGCAACTGGCGCAGGGCGACTACACCCTGGAGCACACCGAGGCGGACTACGACAACGTGAACCGCACCATCAGCTACGAACCTGAAGTCAGCTGGAACTATGAGGCCGGAGCGCACCTCAATCTCTTTCAGGGACGGGTGCAGATGGACCTTGCGGCGTTCTATATGCGCATCACCAATCAGCAACTGTCCATCCTGGCCGGCAACTATGGCTACGGACGCATGATGGTAAACGCCGGGCGCAGCGGAAGCCTCGGCGTGGAGTTGGCCCTGCGCGGCAAAGCGTTTGCCGACCGCCTCTCGTGGGCAGCCACATACAGCTTCACCCGTTCCACGTTCAGAGACTATACCGACAGCATTCGCATTGACGGCAACTACGAGGCTCAAAGCTATCGTGGCAAGCGGGTGCCCTTCGTCCCGATGCACACTTTCAGCGCCATGGCCGACTATCGCTTCGACCTTTCGCGCTGCAAAACCCTACGGTCAGTAACCTTTGGCGCAAACATTGCCGGCAACGGCAACACGTATTGGGACTCTGAAAACATCTACTCGCAAAAGCTCTATGCCATACTCGGCGCCCACGTCGCCCTTGACTTCGGAGCAGTGAGCGTAGACCTGTGGGGGCGCAACCTCACCGACACCAAGTACAACACCTTCCTCATCAACAGTTCCGCCGACGGCACCGCCCGCTCCTTTGCCCAGCGCGGCAATCCCATCCAAGCCGGAATAGACGTCAGTCTGCACTTCTGAGGAGAACGATTCGGATGTTTTTGGTGCCGAAAACGAGTTGTTTTCGGCACCAAAACACCCCTTTTCTACCATTTTCCAGCCTGTTTTCTACCCATGAACGCCCCTCTCGCCGAAAGGGGTCGAAAAACTGTAAGCAAAACAAGGATATTTACTTACAGTATCTCTCATAGAGAGTTTTATCAAACGATACTGTAAGCAAAAACAAACGATATAGTTTCGGACTGTAAACGGCCTCTTTACGATCGTAGAGAGGCCGTTTACGAGTCGTAAATGGCACGTTTACGACCCGTAAATGGCATAGTTATTTTCGTAAGTGACATGGTTGTCGCCGTAAGTGCGGTACTTACGGTCAGAAAGAGCCACATTTACGACCCGAAAGTGGGCTTTTGGCCTCGAAGAGGCCGCACCTCAGTAACCCCATGTGAAGCGTCAGCGGAACATGGGGGTGTTTATACGAGAGGGAAACATCGGCTTCGAAGATGCCGCACATAAGGCTACGACATCCGTTTAGCATGTTTACAACTCCATACGCAGTTGTACGGCATCTTCGAAGCCGACATTGTCGCAGACAAGAATACCCCATGTTCCGCTAACGCTTCACATGGGGTTACTTAGGTGCGGCCTCTTCGAGGCCAAATAAGTCTAAAGAAAGTTTTCTGTTGCCTCTTTTACAACGAATAAGTGACGTTGAAGAGCAGGGAAGTGGACGATACGTGATAC
>CAVKVO010000013.1:0-19984 GCA_963659575.1 Prevotella sp. CAG:1031 | reverse complement strand
AGTCTATGGACGCAAACAACAACACGGCATTGGGCGAACAGCCTGTTGAGGGACAGATGGTGCTGCGCACCGAAGGTCTCGTGAAGCGATATGGCAAGCGCACGGTGGTCAACGATGTGTCGTTCAACGTGAAGCAGGGCGAAATCGTGGGACTGCTCGGTCCTAACGGTGCCGGCAAGACGACATCGTTCTACATGACAACAGGACTCGTCACGTCAAACGCCGGACATATATTCCTCGACCAACTCGACATAACCAACTACCCCGTATACAAACGTGCACGTGCCGGTATAGGCTACTTGGCGCAGGAGGCCAGTGTGTTCCGCAAGATGAGCGTTGAGGACAACATCCTCTCGGTGCTGGAGATGACGGGTAAGCCGCGCAAGTATCAGTTGGAGAAGTTGGAGAGTCTGATAAAGGAGTTCCGACTGCAAAAGGTGCGCAAGAACAAGGGCGACCAGTTGTCGGGAGGTGAGCGCAGACGTACGGAGATAGCCCGCTGTCTGGCCATAGACCCGAAGTTCATCATGCTCGACGAACCGTTTGCCGGTGTGGACCCCATCGCCGTGGAGGACATACAGTATATCGTGTGGAAACTGAAATACCGCAACATCGGTATACTCATTACCGACCACAATGTGGAGGACACGCTGTGTATCACCGACAGGGCATACATGTTATTTGAGGGACGCATACTGTTTCAGGGTACGCCCGAAGAACTTGCGTCAAACCAGATAGTGCGCGACAAGTATCTGACCAACAGTTTCAGTCTGCGCCAAAAGGACTTTCAGACCATGGAGGAGCAACGAAGGGCGCAGGAAGCAGAGGAAAACGGTTGACGTTAAAAATGCCAAAACATTGCGCCGTTACACCTTTTATCTTTAATTTTGTAACCCAAATTTTGAATTATAATTAACAACTTAATACCGAAAATGAATATTTCTTTTGAAAATCCCGACAAAATCAATGGCCTTCTTACATTGACAATAGAAAAGGGAGACTATGAAAAGGATGTCGAGAAGACGCTGAAAGACTATCGCAAACACGCCAACGTTCCCGGATTCCGCGCAGGAAACGCTCCTATGGGAATGATTAAGAGGCAATATGAAGAGGGCGTGAAAGCCGACGTTTTGAACAAGTTGGTGGGCAAAGGCATATACGACTATGTTCGCGAAAACAAGATACAGATGCTGGGCGACCCCATGCCCAACGAGGAGAAGCAGAAGCAGCTCGACCTCAAAGGCGACGGACCCTTCGAGTTTGTTTATGACATCGCTGTGGCTCCGGAGTTCAAGGCTGAATTGACCGACAAGGACACTCTCACATATTATAATATAGAGGTTAGCGACGAGATTCTGAACCAGCAGGTGGAAATGCTCCGTTCACAGGGTGGCCACTACGACAAGGTTGAGAACTACGACCCCGAGCAGAAGGACATGCTGAAGGGCGACCTGCGCGAGCTTGACGCTGACGGCAACGCTAAGGAAGACGGAATCGTGGTAGAGGGTGCCATCTTGATGCCCGAATACATCAAGGTTGACGACCAGAAGAAGCTGTTCGACGGCACAAAGGTTGGCGACGTGATCACATTCAACCCCAAGAAGGCTTATCCCGAAGGCACAGCCGAAATCTCAGGTCTGCTGAAGGTGGACAGAGAGAAGGCTGAAACCATCACCTCTGACTTCACATATCTCGTGACCGAGGTACAGCGCTTCGTTAAGGCTGAACTCAACCAGGAACTGTTCGACAAGGTGTTCGGCGAGGGCGAAGTGAAGAGCGAAGAGGAATTCAAGCAGAAGATTTCAGAAGGAATCAAGGGTCAGCTGGTTCACGACAGCGACTACAAGCTCCTCGTGGACGTTCGCGAATACCTGGAGAAGAAGGTTGGCGAACTGACATTCCCTGACGCTCTGCTGAAGAAGATGATGCTCGCCAACAACAAGGACAAGGACGAGAAGTTTGTTGACGACAACTATGCCGACAGCATAAAGGAACTGACCTGGCACCTGATTAAGGAGCAGATCGTTGAGGCTAACGGCATCAAGATAGACGACAAGGACGTGAAGGAAGTGGCAAAGGAAGTGGTTCGCGTACAGTTTGCCCAGTACGGAATGACCAACGCTCCCGAAGAGTACATCGACAAGTTTGCCGACGACATGCTGAAGGAAGGCAAGAACAACGACCGTCTCATCGACCGTGCAGTTGACGCGAAGCTGACCGAGGCCATCAAGAAGATTGTCACACTGAAAAATGAGTCAATCTCGGTTGAGGACTTCAACAAGATGATGCAGGAAAAGTAAGCATTAGTTAGCTTTTGCAGCAAAAAAACCTCACAAACCAAGGAGGTTGCCGACTTTTTTTATTAACTTTGTTCCTACGAACAGGGTAAATAAAGGAAAGGCCGACAACCTCCTTGTTCTTTACTACATAAAAGGTGGGTTCTATAAAATACCACCGTAACATAAAACAGAAAGCAAAAATACCATATAATGAACGACTTTAGAAAATATGCCACAAAGCATTTGGGCATAAACGGACTGGTGTTTGACGAGGTGGTAAGCACACAATCGGAGTACCTGAACCCGTATATTCTTGAGGAACGCAAGTTGAACGTAACGCAGATGGACGTGTTTTCGCGCCTGATGGCCGACCGCATCATCTTCCTCGGAACCCAAATAGACGACTATACAGCCAACGTGCTGCAGGCGCAGATGCTCTATCTCGACTCCAGCGACCCTGGCAAGGACATTTCAGTATACATCAACTCGCCCGGCGGAAGCGTCACTGCAGGACTCGGCATCTACGACACGATGCAGTTCATATCCAGCGACGTGTCTACCACCTGCACCGGCATGGCAGCCTCGATGGGCGCAGTGCTCCTCGTGGCAGGAACTGAAGGCAAGCGTTTTGCTCTGCCCCACAGCCGCGTGATGATACACCAGCCGCTCGGAGGCGTGCAGGGACAGGCTTCGGACATCGAGATCGAGGCCAAGGAGATAATGAAGTTCAAGAAGGAACTGTATACCATCATAGCCGAACATTCGCACACGCCATTCGACAAGGTGTGGAACGACTCCGACCGCAACTACTGGATGACAGCAGAGGAGGCCAAGGAGTATGGCATGATAGACAATGTGCTGGTGAAGAAAGCCAGTCCGTTCGGTGAAAGCAGTGCAACTGACGACAAAACAGACAAGTGATGAAAAAGGTTTGCAGCTTTTGCGGACGCGATGAGAAGAAGGTGAGTCTGCTTATAACCGGCATCAACGGCTACATCTGCGAGGAGTGTGCTGTGCAGGCATACCAGATAGTGCAGCAAACGATGATGCTCTCCGGAGAAGAGACCAACGAAGCGCCCGGGCAGAACAAGGGTCAGAGCAAGACCAAGAAGGTGCCCAAGCCTACGGAGATAAAGGCGCATCTGGACCAGTATGTCATTGGTCAGGACGACGCCAAGCGCCATCTCGCTGTGGCGGTATATAACCACTACAAGCGTTTGCAGCAGCCTTCCGACCCCGACGGAGTGGAAATAGAGAAGAGCAATATAATAATGGTGGGAAGCACCGGAACAGGAAAAACCCTTCTGGCGCGCTCCATCGCCAAGTTGCTCGACGTGCCGTTCACGATAGTTGACGCTACGGTGCTCACCGAGGCTGGCTATGTGGGTGAAGACGTGGAGAGTATTCTTTCGCGTCTGCTCCAGGTGGCCAACTACAACGTGCATGCTGCTGAACGCGGAATAGTGTTCATCGACGAGATAGACAAGATTGCGCGCAAGAGCGACAACCCTTCCATCACGAGAGACGTGAGCGGCGAGGGTGTGCAGCAGGGACTGTTGAAACTGCTGGAGGGCACTATGGTCAACGTGCCGCCACAGGGAGGACGCAAGCATCCCGACCAGGAGTATATTCACGTGGACACGCGCAACATACTGTTTATCTGCGGCGGTGCGTTCGACGGCATTGAACAAAAGATTGCCCAGCGCATGAACACTCACACCGTGGGTTACAACTCGGTGCAGAACGTGCGCCAGATAGACAAGAACAACCTCATGAAGTATATCATGCCGCAGGACCTGAAGTCGTTCGGACTCATTCCGGAGATAATAGGTCGTCTGCCGGTGCTGACATACTTGCATCCGCTCGACAAGGAGGCTTTGAGGCGAATATTGTTTGAACCGAAAAACTCGATAGTGAAGCAGTATATCAAACTGTTTGAGATGGACGGCATCAAACTGACGTTCAGCGACGAGGCTCTCCAACTGATTGTCGACAAGGCGGTGGAATACAAACTCGGTGCGCGCGGCCTGCGCTCAATAGTGGAGACGATAATGACCGACGCCATGTTTGAGGCTCCGTCGAAGCGGGCAAAGACGTTCAACGTGACACTCGACTACGCACGTCAGCAACTGGACAAATCCAACCTTCAGAGCATGGGGGCTTGATTGTATAATTGCTGAATAGTTACCTATAATTACAGGTGTATATGACAGAAAAGGTAGATCTTTTAGCGACACTGAAGCGCAACTTCGGCTTTGACAAGTTCAAAGGCGACCAGGAAGCGATTATCCGGAATGTGCTCGACGGCAACGATACGTTTGTGTTGATGCCGACAGGCGGAGGAAAATCGCTGTGCTACCAGTTGCCGTCGCTGCTCATGGAAGGTACTGCCATTGTCATATCGCCACTGATAGCCTTGATGAAAAACCAGGTTGACTTCATAAGCAACCTGAGCGATGTGGAGGGAGTGGCCCACTACCTCAACTCGTCGCTGAACAAGGCTGCCATAGACCAGGTGCGCCGCGACATCGTTGAGGGACGCACAAAGCTGCTGTATGTGGCTCCCGAATCGCTGACCAAAGAGGACAACGTTTCGTTTCTCAAATCAGTAAAGATTTCGTTCTATGCCGTTGACGAGGCGCACTGTATATCGGAATGGGGACATGATTTCCGTCCGGAATACCGCCGCATAAGACCTATCATCAACGAGATTGGCAACGCCCCGATTATCGCACTTACGGCAACGGCCACCGACAAGGTGCGCACTGACATAAAGAAGAACCTTGGAATCGTTGACGCAAAGGAGTTCAAGAGTTCGTTCAACCGTCCTAACCTCTATTACGAGGTGCGTCCCAAGACAAAGAACATCGACAAGGACATAATAAAGTTCATCCGAAACAATTCGGGCAAGAGCGGCATTATATACTGTCTGTCGAGGAAAAAGGTGGAAGAGTTGGCCGCAGTGTTGTGCGCCAACGACATCAAGGCGGCTCCGTATCACGCCGGTCTCGACACGGCTACGCGCTCGCAGACGCAGGACGACTTTCTTATGGAGAAGTTCGACGTGATTGTGGCTACCATCGCCTTCGGTATGGGCATAGACAAACCCGACGTGCGCTTCGTGATACACTACGACATCCCGAAGAGTCTTGAGGGATATTATCAGGAAACGGGACGTGCCGGACGCGACGGAGGCGAGGGTCAGTGCATAGCGTTCTACTCCTACAAGGACCTCCAGAAGCTCGACAAGTTCATGGAGGGCAAACCCGTGGCTGAACAGGACATCGGACGGCAGTTGCTTCAGGAGACTGCGGCGTATGCGGAGACTTCGGTTTGCCGCCGCAAGATGCTGCTCCACTACTTTGGGGAGGAATACAACCAGGACAACTGCCACAACTGCGACAACTGTCTGCACCCGAAAAAGAAGATTGAAGCCGGACACGAACTGGAAATAGCGTTGCGTGCCATATCGGCAATCAAGGAGAACTTCCGTTCGGACTATGTGATAAACTTCATCCTCGGACGTGAAACTGACGATATTCTTGCGCGCAAGCACAACGAACTGGAGGAGTTCGGCTCTGGCGAGGATGAGGACGAGAAGGTTTGGGCCCCGCTTTTGCGCCAGGCCCTCATAGCCGGATATCTGAAAAAAGAGGTAGAAAACTACGGTTTGCTCAAGATAACCGCCGAAGGACGCAAATTCATCAAGTCGCCCAAGTCGTTCATGATTGTGGAAGACCAGGATTTTGACAATGTTGACAACTCGGCGGTAGACGGTGACGGTGGCACAAGTGCTCTCGACCCGGTGCTCAGTGCCATGCTGAAAGACTTGCGCAAAAAGGTGGCTCTGTCGCTCAACAGACCTCCGTATGTCATTTTCCAGGACGTATCGATTGAACAGATGGCTACGGACTATCCCGTTACGCTCGAAGAACTGAAGAATATTCAGGGCGTTGGCGAGGGTAAGGCCAAGCATCCCTACGCCAAGCAGTTTGTTGACCTCATAAAGAAATACTGCGAGGAGAACGATATCGAGAGACAGGCTGACCTGCGAGTGCGCACGGTGGCTAAGAAGTCGATGCTAAAGGTGAACATCATACAAAGCATCGACCGCAAAGTGGCTCTCGACGACATCGCCAGAGCCAAGGGAATAGAGTTTGAGGAACTGCTGAACGAACTGGAGGCCATCGTCTATTCGGGCACCAAAATCAACATTGACTATTACCTCGACGACGTAATGGACGAGGAACACGTAGGCGAGATCTACGATTATTTCTGCGAATCGGAAACCGACGACCTCGAAGCCGCCTTGGACGAACTCGGCAGCGACAGTTCGGAGAACGAAATCCGCCTTGTCCGCATCAAGTTCATGTCGGAAATGGCAAACTGAAACGCCAGTTTTCTATATCCTCTTACAGTCACAACATTCATAATTATAGAAAATGTATTATAGAATTTCTATAATTAACAAAAGCGTGGTATCTTTGCACTGACAACAAGCAAGTTATGGCAAGAGTGAAGAACCCGTTTGTGGTGACAGGCAAAATAGAGCGCGAGTATTTCTGCGACAGAGTCGTGGAGTCCAAGAAAATCGTCAAGACGATAGAGAACGGCAACAATCTTGTGCTGATTTCTCCACGAAGAATGGGGAAAACGGGACTTGTGCACTATTGCTACGACTTTGAGTTTGGGAAGGATGAGTATTACACGTTCTTCATCGACATCTTGCATACCACCAGTTTGCAAGAGTTTACCTATCTCTTGGGACGCAAAATATATGAGACGGTATTGCCGAAGAGCAAGAAGATGATGACCGCTTTCATCCATACCTTGAAATCTATCAGCGGGCAATTCGGGTTCGACCCCATTTCCAACACACCGACATTCGACTTGAGTTTAGGGGACATCGTGCGTCCTGAACTTACGTTGGAAGAGATATTCTATTACTTGGAACATGCTGACCGTCCTTGCATTGTGACTATCGACGAGTTTCAGCAGATAGCGAAATACCCAGAGAAAAACGTTGAGGCATTGCTCCGCACTCACATACAGAGTATGTCAAACAGCCAGTTTATTTTTGCCGGCAGTGAGTATCATGTCATGCAGGAAATGTTCATCTCGGCCAACCATCCTTTTTATAATAGTGCGGACATATTGGAACTGAAACCTATAGAACCGCAAGTGTATTCAGACTTTGTGTCTGGATGGATGGCAAAGCACCAGCGCAGCATAGATTCTGGTTTGGTGCTGGCCGTTTATCAACGGTTTCGCGGAAACACCTATGGGATGCAAAAGACATTCAACGAGGTGTTTGCGATGATGAGCGACGGCGAGACGTGTTCTCTTGAGATTGTGCAACAGGCTATCTACAATGTGGTGGACTCCAAGGAACCACTCTTCCAAGAGCTTTTGTCAAACATTCCGGAGAAACAGAAGCCGCTGTTGTATGCTATTGCAGCTGACGGAGAAGTGGACAAGATTACATCTGCAACATTCATCAAGAAGCACAAACTTTCCTCGGCCAGTGCCAATCAGTATGCAGCCAAGCAACTGATGACAAGTGGCGTAGTAACAAAACTGCACGGCAAATATTCATTGAACGAGCAGTTCTTCGACATTTGGATTAACCGGATGTATGGCAAAGGACTGAGGGTTTATGAAGATTGACGCCGGGTTGTGTATTTGCACTAACAACCAATTGGCTCAAACGCTTTGTAAAAACGCGTTGTATTCACTTGTTTTTCAGCTGAATATTTGTGCGTATGGATAAAAACAAGTACCTTTGCACCGCTTTTTCAAACATCAGATGAAAGTAAGTGTGATGGTGAATTGAGCAATTAGTACAAACTTAATTTTAGAGTAACACAATCAACAATTATGAAAGAGATCAACATCTCGGGCAAATTCCGCACCGAAGTGGGCAAGAAAGCCGCTAAGAATCTGCGTAAAGAGGGAATGATTCCCTGCAACTTGTATGGTGAGAAGCGTGGCGAAGACGGACTTCCCGTTGCCACATCCATCGTATGCCCCATGAACGAGCTGCGCAAGGTGGTGTTCACACCCCACATCTATGTAATAAACCTCTTGATCGACGGTGAGAGCCACACTGCAATCCTGAAGGAACTGCAGTTCCACCCCGTGACAGACGCTCTGCTGCACGTTGACTTCTACGAGGTGAACGACCAGAAGCCTATCACAATCGGTATACCTGTTAAGCTCAACGGTTTGGCACAGGGTGTACGCGACGGTGGTCGTATCAACCTTTCTATCCGCAAGATCAACGTTACTGCACCTTATCAGATTATCCCTGAGCACCTCGACATCGACGTGACCAAGCTTCAGCTCGGCAAGAGCATCAAGGTTGGCGAACTGAGCTTCGAGGGTCTTGAGTTGGCAACACCTGCTGAGGTGGTGGTTTGCTCGGTTAAGACAACCCGTGCCTCCAAGTCGGCAGCCGCTGCTGCAGCCGCTTCAAGCGAGAGCGCTGAATAATAATGGACAAGTACTTGATAGTTGGTTTGGGCAATGTCGGCGACGAATACGACATGACCCGCCACAATACAGGTTTTATGGTATTGGACGCTTTTGCGAAAGCGTCCAATATTGTTTTTGACGACCGCCGTTATGGCTTCGTTGCCGAGACAAGCGTGAAGGGACGCAAACTGTTTCTGCTCAAACCGAGCACGTTTATGAACCTTAGCGGCAATGCCGTGCGCTACTGGCTCAACAAGGAGAACATCGACGTAAGCCGTCTTCTCGTTATTGTAGACGACCTTGCACTGCCTTTGGGTACGCTCAGGCTCAAACCGTCGGGCAGCAATGCCGGACACAACGGATTGGGAAACATCCAGTCGGTGCTTGGCACAGAGCGATACAGTCGTCTGCGCGTGGGCATAGGCAACGATTTTCCACGCGGAATGCAGGTGGAATGGGTGCTCGGACGCTACAACCAGGACGAGCTGAACATACTGCAACCGAAGATTGAAACGGCCTGCGAGATAATAAAGAGCTTTGTCTTGGCCGGCGTGGACATCACGATGAACGCATACAACAAGAAAGGATAGTATGGCCAACGAGGCAAGAGTGGACAAATGGCTGTGGGCAGCGCGAATATACAAGACCCGTTCGCTTGCGGCTGACGCGTGCAAGAACGGACGCATCACGGTGAACGGTACCAACGTGAAGCCCTCTCACATGGTGAAAGTGGGCGAAACGGTGAGCGTGCGCAAGTCGCCCGTGACCTATTCGTTCCGCATTCTGCAGGCCATTGAGCAGCGTGTCGGTGCGAAACTCCTGCCGCAGGTGTATGAAAACGTGACAACTCCCGACCAGTATGAGTTGCTTGAGATGGCGCGCATCAGCGGTTTCGTAGACCGTGCACGCGGAACGGGTCGCCCAACAAAGAAAGAACGCCGTTCGCTCGATGCCTTCATCGACCCTGCGGCGTGCGGTCTTGAAGACTGGGACGACGATCTTGACGACTGATTCTTCGACGTTCTTAGTTCGTTCGGAGCAAATTCTGATGATGTTCGAACGGCGTTTGAAGAACCAAAGAACGCATAAATTGAGCTTATGAAAAGATGTTGCTATATATTATTAATGTAACATTTTAACAGAAAGGAAAAACTTATGAGAGTACTAAAAACGATGTTTGTCGTTGCCGTTGTGGCAATTATGATGTGGTCGTGCACCAGTGCAAGCGACAAGTATGCCGGTTTCACGAGCGTGAACTATACGCCCACGGCCTACGCCAACACCAGTTACGGCCACATGGCCTTTGCCAGTTACGGCAAGTGGAAACTTGAAAGGAGTGCATCCAGCGACTGGTGTACTATAAATGTAGCTGGCGGCAATGCCATGACGTACAACTATATCCCAATTTTCTACTCCACGAACACCACGGGCAGTGCTCGTTCGTGCCAACTCACAGTGCGCGACGTTGACGATGGCGGTGCATACGTGACGTTTGGCATCACTCAGTATGCCGTAAGAGGTGACGGAAGTCTCGGCAACGCACCGCTTGTGAGCGAGATTAAGGGTGACGACGGTAGCGAGATAACCATTGCCTACGACACGCTGAGCCGTCCGACATCGGTAAAGATTGCCAATGGCGAAACAGTCTACCGCAACATGCCTATCGTTTGGGGAGATACCACCGTTACAATAGCTGGCAATACTGTGAAATACAGTGTCGGATATCAGCCTAACACCATTGTTTCCTCTACAGACACCGTGGGTTACTTCAACAACTACGAGAGCAACTCCCTTTGGTCGTTCAACTTCCAGGACCGCAGGTCTGGTGGCGACTACTATGGCCACGGTTTCCTGTTCACAAAAGACCTTGACAAGGTATCCAACCCCGACACCGATACGCGCTGTTCCGACAGCTTGCGCTACATTCACCACTATTCTGACGGAACGATAGTAAGGAATTTCCTCAAGATGAGCTACAGCAACGTGGACAACCGTTGCCAGTCGGTGGATGCAAACCAACTGCTGTTCGGTGCGAAGGAGTGCAGTCCCTACCTGTTGCTCGGCCTTTATCGTTATGCCAGGGCAACGAAAGTGGTGTCTGAGGCCACCGCTTCCGACGGTAAATATACTGTGGAAACGACGATCAACGCTGACAAGAGCATCCACACCATGACCGTTACCGACAAACAGGGCGGCAAGGTGACATACACTTTCAGCTATTATACCACAGACTAACATACAATGAACATAGCCGTATTCGTGTCGGGCAACGGCACCAACTGCGAGAACATCATCCGCCACTTCGCCTCTTGTGAGACGTCAAAGGTAGCTTTGGTGCTCAGCAACCGTGCCGACGCTTATGCTATAACGCGTGCAGAGTCCTTGGGCGTACCCGTTGAGGTAGTGCCCAAGGCCGACTTTGCCGACGAGACCCGGCTTATGGCTGTGCTCAATTTCTATAAGATCGACTTTATCGTGCTGGCAGGTTTCCTGCTTATGGTGCCCGACTTTCTCCTACGCCACTATCCGCAGAGGATAATAAACATACATCCGTCTCTCCTGCCTAAGTATGGCGGACGCGGAATGTACGGCCGCCATGTGCACGAAGCTGTCTTTGCCAATCACGAGAGTGAGACCGGCATCACCATCCACTACGTTGGTGAAGTGTGCGACGGCGGCGAAATACTCTTTCAGGCCAAGACGCAACTCTCGCCTGATGACACTCCGGACGATATTGCAGCAAAGGTGCACAGTCTGGAAATGCAATACTATCCCGAAGTGATAGAGCGAGTCATTGAAAGTGCGGTTCAAACTTCAACGAAATAGAAACAATATCAAACAAGCTTTACGGCGGTGAATAAGTAATTTGTTTTTGAACATTACTAACAGCACCGCCATAAAAAGGAGTCATTGTCTAACCTCCTCTAAAAAACAACAATATGAACAAACAAAATCAACAAGTCAGTGTGCTGTTTTTGCTTTTCAGCGTACTGTTCTGCGTATGCCTCATTACGGCAAACGTGCTCGAAACAAAGCAAATGGTTTTCGGTCCCGTCACAATCACAGGCGGACTATTGGTATTCCCGGTGTCTTACATCATCAACGACTGCGTGTGCGAAGTGTGGGGTTATGGCCGCGCCCGACTGCTCATCTGGATGGGTTTTGCCATGAACTTCATGTTCGTCGCCTTCGGAGCATTGGCAGATTTCATTCCCGGTGCACCCTTTTGGGACAACGACGCCGGCTTCCATGCCGTGTTCGGACTGGCTCCCCGTGTGGCGGCAGCGTCCTTCCTGGCATTCCTCGTCGGGTCGTTTGTCAACGCCTACGTGATGAGCCGCATGAAAATCTCGTCGGGAGGACGCAAGTTTTCGGCACGCGCCATACTCAGTACCGTCTATGGTGAGACTGCCGATTCACTCATTTTCTTCCCCCTTGCCCTGCTTGGCGTGGTGCCTCTCAGCTCCATGCCATCGCTAATCGTGTCGCAGGTGGTGCTGAAAACGCTCTACGAGATTGTCGTTCTGCCCATAACCATCCGCGTGGTGGCGTTTGCAAAGAAGCACGAAGGTGAGGATGTCTACGACCGGGGCATTAGTTATAATGTGTTCAAACTAAAATTCTGATTAGCCATGCAACAAGATACAAGACAGAACGAGGGTCTCCAAGCCCTCGGTTCTGCCACAAAATATTCGATGGACTACGCTCCGGAAGTGCTCGAAACGTTTACCAACAAGCACCGCGACAACGACTATTGGGTGCAGTTCAACTGCCCGGAGTTCACGTCCCTTTGTCCCATCACCGGTCAACCGGACTTCGCCGAGATAAAGATTCTCTATCTGCCGGACGAGAAGATGGTGGAGAGCAAGAGTCTGAAGCTCTATCTCTTCAGTTTCCGCAATCACGGAGACTTCCACGAGGACTGTGTGAACATCATCATGAAGGACTTGATCAAACTCATGCAGCCCAAATACATCGAGGTGATAGGCATATTCACTCCTCGTGGCGGCATAAGCATCTATCCTTACGCTAACTATGGCCGACCGGGAACCAAGTACGAAACCCTTGCGTGGCAGCGTTTGGCTGACCACAAACCGTTCGGTTGACAAACAACACACCAGCCTTTCTGCGCAAATACAGGAATAGAGCGCACCGCAAAACGCATACATCTGCGCCGTCAAAACGGACAACGGAAAGACAAAGCACGGAAAGTGGGAACATAAAACACGGATATCTGCAAGACAAACACGGATATCTGCAAGATAAAAAGGATATAACCTTAACAGTAAAATAGATTGTTTTAGACATGGTAATCAGACAACTCGCCATTCTATTTGGATGCCTCGCCTTGGGCGAACTTATCATCCACCTCACGGGCGTGCCCCTGCCGTCGAGCATATTGGGCATGCTGGCGCTCACGCTACTGCTCAAACTGAAGGTGATACGCCTTGAGTGGGTACAGGGCATATCCGACTTTCTCGTGGCAAACATCGGCTTTTTCTTCGTGCCACCAGGCGTGGCGGTGATGCTCTATTTCGACATTATCAAGGCTCAACTGTGGCCGATAGTCATTGCTACAGTGGCATCTACGGTGATTGTCTTGGCCGTCACGGGATGGGTACACCAGCTCTACGGCACCACATCACAAAAGGTTCGTCACCATTTCCACGGCGGCGAGGATGAGGAAGGAGGCGACAAATGAGCTATTTCTCCAACGAATTTTTCCTCATAGCCCTCACCTTCGGCACTTATTTCTTCGGCAAACTGCTGCGCAAGTGGACGGGTTGGATTATCATGAACCCCATATTGGTGGCGATAACGCTCATGATTGCATTTCTGAAGATAACAGGCGTGAGCTACGAAACATACAATGAGGGTGGCCACCTGATAGAGTTTTGGCTGCGCCCGGCGGTGGTTGCGCTCGGAGTGCCGCTCTATCTGCAACTCGGAACCATCAAGAAAAACCTTGCACCCATACTCGTGGCCGAACTGGCAGGCTGCGTTGCCGGCATCGTGTCGGTGGTTTACATAGCCCAAAAGATGGGAGCGTCGCGCGAAGTGATACTTTCGCTCGCCCCGAAGTCGGTCACTACCCCAATAGCAATGGAGGTGACAAAGGCCGTGGGAGGCATACCTTCGCTCACTGCGGCGGTGGTTGTGTGCGTGGGACTGATGTGCGCAGTGTGCGGATATAAGACAATGGGCTTCGCTCACGTGAAGAGTCCCGTGGCGCAAGGATTGTCGATGGGTACCGCAGCTCACGCAATGGGCACTGCCACAGCAATGGGTGTCAACCAGATTCACGGCGCCTACGCAAGTCTCGGACTGACGCTTAACGGCATTTTCACGTCACTTCTCACACCATCAATCATACCCTTGCTGGGGGTATAACACCACGTAAAGTCTTCGCCCTTACGGAGTTTTTGTGTACCTTTGCATAAGTTAACCTCTTAAAATCAAGCAAAATGGCACTCGAAAACGACAAGCAATATAAGGTTTTGTTTATCTGTCTGGGCAACATCTGCCGCTCTCCTGCGGCCGAAGGCATAATGAAACACATCGTAAGCGAAGCAGGAGACAGTGACAGGTTCACTATCGACTCGGCCGGAATGGGCGACTGGCACGTGGGACAACTGCCCGACCGCCGCATGAGAAGCCACGGTCAGAGCCACGGATACACGTTTGACAGTCGCGCAAGGCAGTTTTCCAAGGCCGACTTCAACCGCTTTGACACCATTGTCACCATGGACAACGACAACTATCGCGCCGTGACGGCTCTGGCATCTACCGCAGAAGACAAGGCCAAGGTGGTGCGTATGGCGGACTATCTCACCAATCACCCAGGTCAAACCACAGTGCCAGACCCATACTACGGCGGCGACAAGGACTTTGAACTGGTGATTGAACTGCTCGAAGATGCCTGCCTTGGTTTATACAAAAGTCTAAAAGACGGTTACAACCACTAACCCACAAGCAATAGTCACGACAATGGAGATGAGCCAAGAGTCACGCACGGCGTGGAATATCATAGAGAACACCGGTGCAAACCTTTTTCTTACGGGTAAAGCCGGCACCGGTAAGACAACATTTCTGAAAGAACTACGACGGCTTTCGCCCAAACGTATGGTGGTGCTCGCGCCCACTGGCATTGCGGCAATCAACGCCGGAGGAGTCACAATCCATTCTTTTTTCCAACTTCCTTTATCGCCTTACGTGCCCGGAGCCACCTTTGGAGGCGGCGACAACCGGCGGTTTAAGGTGGGAAAGGTGAAGCGCGACATCATACGAACCACCGACCTGATTGTGATAGACGAGGTGAGTATGGTACGCGCCGACCTGCTCGACGCCATCGACTCGGTGATGCGCCGCTACCGCAGGCACGACAAACCCTTCGGAGGAGCACAGTTGCTCATGATAGGCGACGTGCAACAGTTGGCTCCGGTGGTGAAAGACGACGAGTGGGCCATGCTCTCACAGGTGTACGACACGCCTTACTTCTTCTCAAGCAAGGCTCTCGCTACGGCCGGATACCTCACCGTGGAACTGAAAACGGTGTATCGCCAACAGGACAACAACTTTATTTCGCTGCTCAACCAGATACGTGAGAACCGCGCCACGGCCGAAACCTTGGCCGCACTCAACCGTCGCTATATCCCAAACTTCCGTCCTGCACCCGGCAGCGACTATATCCGGTTGACCACACACAACCGTCCGGCGCAGGAAATCAACGAACAGGAGCTGGACAAGTTGCCCACCAAGCTCCACTGTTTCACCGCCGAAGTGGGCGGAAACTTCCCCGAATCTTCTTATCCCGCAGACTTTCAGCTCCGGTTAAAGGCCGGAGCGCAGATAATGTTCATCAAGAACGACACCAACCACCGCTACTTCAACGGCATGATAGGCGAAGTCTTGGAGGTGGAAGACGACAGCATTATGGTGCGCGACAAGAACGGCGGCAGTCCGTTTGAGATAGAGAAAGCGGAGTGGACCAACTCGAAATACACCCTCGACGAGGGCACCAAGGAGATAAAGGAGAGCGTGGAAGGTGTGTTCAGGCAATATCCCGTGCGCCTAGCGTGGGCGGTGTGTTCAGGCAATATCCCGTGCGGTTGGCTTGGGCGATTACGATACACAAGAGCCAGGGACTCACCTTTGAGCACGCCATAATAGACGCGTCAAACTCCTTTGCGCACGGTCAGACCTACGTGGCTTTGAGCCGTTGCAAGTCGCTCGAAGGACTGGTGTTGAGCCAACCGCTCAGTGCATCGGCCATAATTAGCGACAGCCAACTGGACGATTTCAACAGCCATATAGCCGACAACGGACCTACGGACGTTCAGGTGAGTTCGCTTGCAAGGGACTTTGTTGTGGCGAATATGGACGATTTGTTTGACATGAGCGGACTGAAGGCTGCCGCAAACATGGTGATACGCACCCTGTCGGAGCACCTTTCGCGCCGCTATCCCGACCTGCTCGACGCTTACCGCAAAAGCATTGCGCCCATGGAACAGCTCATGGCGGTGGCGCAGAAGTTCCGTGTGCAATACTCCCAACTGATGGCCAACAGCAACGATGCAGCCAATCCGCAGATACAAGACCGAATACATAAAGGTGCCGAATACTTCCGTGAGCACCTGAAAGAACTCGGTGCGCTGATACAGAAGACACAAGTGAGCACCGACAACAAGATGGTTCGCAAGCAGTTTGACGAGCGTTTCGACGTGCTGAAGGAAACGTTCGGCATGAAGATTCAGCTGCTCAACTATGAGAGCAAGCCCGAAACGACGTTCTCCGTGGCCGACTATCTCCGTGCAAAGGCCTGCTTCCTGCTCGGCCAGCAACCGCCAAGTACGAGCAAACAGTCGAAACGTTCGACGAAAGGCACCGCGCCGCGAACATCAAACGAACCGAATCGGCCCAAAGAGCCCAAGGAACAAAAGACTCCGTCGGCAGAGATAAGTCTCGAAATGTTCAACCGCGGAATGACAATAGAGCAGATTGCCACCGAAAGAGGCTTTGCTGTCAGCACGATATTCGGCCACTTGGTGAAATTTGTAGGCGACGGACGGATTGCGCTAAACAAACTTGTGAGTCGCGAACACGAGATTGCCATCAGCAACTACCTCATTGCCCATCCCGAAGCAACCACCATGTCGGAGGTAAGGGAGGCTCTTGGCGAAGAGTTCACATACAACGAAATCCGCGCAGTCATCGTTTCCATGGAAAAAGAGTCGGAACAAAGCTGACCAATATTGTCCGGATTTAGCCTGGACTTGAACCAAGGGCAAAGCGAGGACGCTTCGCCTACTACAGCAAAAGCCCAGCGCAGCTATAGGAGGTACGCCGCCCTCGGCGTATCATTCATGCAAACTAAACACTAAAAAAGGCGTACCAAACTGCATTAGTCTGGTACGCCTTTATGTTTTACTGCTCTTTTATCGTTCTGCCGGTCCGCAAGTTTCGGTCACCGAACGTGACTGAAACCGATGCTATCTAACAGCGATGCTGAAGTTTTCCAGCAGCGATGCTGAAGTTTTCCGACAGCTTTTCGATGTTATCCGACAGTGATTTGGCGAGCTACCTTGGATGTTTTCTGCTCCAGTTTGGGCAGCGAAACGGTGAGAACACCATTCTCCACGTGTGCCGAAATCTTCTCGCGGTCAACGTCGTCGGGCAGGATGAGGGTCTGTTCAAACTTAGAATAAGAGAACTCCCTGCGCAGATAGCGAGCGTTGTCGCCTCCGTCCTTGTGCTCCTCCTTGGTCTCTAATTTCACGGTGAGGTTTCCTTCATCGTTGATGTGAACCAACACATCTTCCTTTTTCATGCCCGGAGCACCCAGTTCCACGATATATTCGCGGTCAGTTTCCTTAACGTTCACTGCGGGAGCCGTAGCGTTGGCTTTCGGCATATAGTAATCTGTACCAAAGAAGTCTCCGAATACGTCGGGCAACCATGCTGTGTTTCTTCTAATTGATGTCATAGTCTAAATCTCCTATAGTTTAATTTTTTGTCGTTGTTATGTTTGCTTCGGGGCTTCCTCCTCGGGGGTTGCCCGTTCGCAACAACTATTCCGCAACAAACATACCAAGCATATTTTATATGCCATAATGACCGATTTGCATGACAAAACGGCAGTTTTGCGGTAAAAGAGACATGATTTAGGCCCAACAGAAGACCGTTTGGGGCGAAATTCAAAGGCGATTTAGAGTCTACGACGCAGCCTGTTTGCGCTCCTCGATGGCCTTCAGCACAGCCACAGCCTGCTCCACTGTGGTCACATTGTCCACCGACATTGAGCGGCGATCGTTGCGTTCGTGCAGGTTGCAGCGGCGCAAGTTGGAGGAAACGTAGGCCAAAACGGCGTCGAAAGCACGGCTGCGGTAGTACGGACTCTGGGGATTTGAAGGGAAAACGATGGTCATCCGTCCCTGTTTGAGTATCACCTTTTCGCAACCGAGAGCCTTGCCCATGCGCCTCAGCGGCACCACCTGCATCAGTTCCTCGCCCTCCTTTGGCACCGGACCGAAGCGGTCTGTGAGCCGTTGGCGATACTGTTCCAGTTCGGCGTCGGTCTTCAGATTGTCCAGTTCGCGGTAGAGCAGCATGCGCTCGCTGTCGCCCGGCACATAGGTGTCGGGGAAATACATCTCAAGATCGCTCTCCAAGGCACAATCGTCCACAAACTCTCCGTCAACGAGGTTGGCCTTTTGCTCCTTTTCGGAGTACAGTTCGGCAAACTCATCGTTCTTCAATTCCGTCACCGCCTGGTTGAGTATCTTCTGGTAAGTCTCATAGCCAAGGTCGGCAATGAAGCCACTCTGCTCCGCACCGAGCAGGTTTCCGGCACCGCGGATGTCGAGATCCTGCATGGCGATGTTTATTCCCGAACCGAGGTCGGAGAAGTTTTCGAGAGCCTCAAGCCTTCGGCGCGACTCCGGATTGAGGTCGGCCAGCGGCGGAGCGAGCAGGTAGCAGAACGCTTTGCGGTTGCCTCGCCCAACGCGACCGCGCATCTGGTGGAGATCACTGAGGCCGAAGTTTTGCGCACCGTTTATAATAATGGTATTGGCATTGGGAATGTCGATGCCGTTCTCCACGATTGTGGTGGAGAGAAGCACGTCGTAGTCGTGGTTGCTGAAGTCGATTATGATGCGCTCCAGTTCCTCCGGTTTCATCTGTCCGTGGCCTATGGCGACACGCGCGTCGGGGATATACTTCTTTATCACCGACGCTATGTGGTCCAAGTCGCTGATGCGGTTGTTCACGAAGTAGACCTGACCGTTGCGGCTCATCTCGAAATTGATTGCGTCGGCAATGATTTCCGGACTGAACGTGTGTATCTCCGTCTGTATGGGATAGCGGTTTGGAGGCGGAGTCTGTATGGTGCTCATGTCTCGCGCGCCCACAAGCGAAAACTGGAGAGTGCGCGGTATGGGCGTGGCCGACATGGTCAGCGTGTCGATGTTGGTCTTCAGTTGGCGCAGTTTCTCCTTTGTGGCCACGCCAAACTTCTGTTCCTCGTCGATGATGAGCAGTCCGATGTCCTTGAACTTAACCGATTTGCCAATCAACTTGTGCGTTCCCACGATTATGTCGATTTTTCCGTCGGCCAAATCTGCCAACACCTCGCGCGTCTGTTTGGCACTCCGCGCACGGGTGAGATAGTCTACCCTAACGGGGAAGTCCTTCAGACGTTTGCAGAACGTGCGGTAGTGCTGATAGGCCAGCACGGTTGTGGGCACGAGCACAGCCACCTGCTTGGAGTCGCACGCCGCCTTGAACGCCGCGCGCACCGCCACCTCGGTCTTGCCGAAGCCCACGTCGCCGCACACCAGTCGGTCCATCGGGCGCGCACGCTCCATATCGGCCTTGACTTCGTTGGTGGCCTTGAGCTGGTCGGGCGTGTCTTCATAGAGAAAACTGGCTTCCAGTTCGTGCTGCATGAACGAGTCGTGGCTGAAGGCAAAGCCCTTTTCGTTGCGCCTGCGGGCATAGAGCCGTATCAGGTCGCGCGCCATGTCCTTTATCTTCTTCTTGGTGCGGTCCTTGAGCCGTTCCCACTGTCCCGTGCCGAGCTGACTCAGTCGCGGCGGTTCGCCGTTGTCCTGTCCCTTATACTTCGACACCTTATATAAGGTATGTATGGACACGTATATGGAGTCGCCGTTCTGATACTGTATCTTGATCATCTCCTGGTAGCCGTCGCCCTGCGGCATACGCACCAGTCC